>NZ_JBEHGL010000022.1:0-40100 GCF_040225085.1 Streptococcus jiangjianxini
GAGCATTCGGTATCACTCGTTCACTTAGTCAAGCAGGATGTCCTTATGACAATGCCGTAGCTGAGAGCACCTATCGCTCTTTCAAACTGGAGTTTATTAATCAAGAAATCTTTCATTCAGTTGAAGAGCTAAATCTTAAAACCAAGGACTACGTCCACTGGTGGAATCATCATCGCATTCACGGCAGTCTCAACTATCAAACACCAATGGCTAGGCGAGTTATCGCTTAACAAAAAACACTTTATAAAAGTTGTACAGAAAAGGGTTGCCTTTTCACTGAATAATATATCTGTATTCAGAATATCTGGCTTTTTTCTACCATTTGTCAAGTTTATCAGTAACCACTCATAACGAGATGTATTGATCGCTTACTTCAAAGTAATGATAATGATAATGTTAACATTGTAAAAGTTTCGAAGACCAGAAGTCTAGTGTTGGGTGTCTTTAATGAGTTTCTTTGTGGTTTCAAGCCTAGCGTCATAATAAGACTATTTATCGTATTAGTGATATAATTCTTTTATTTTATAAATATTCTGGAAATAACCCAGGAGTTAGGATTGATTTGTGTCGCCTGATCCACTATGAGTTGAAAAAGGATAGATGATTCTTCCCTTGAATGAAGTAACAACAGTAGCTGATAAAGATCATAGTAATAGCGAAGTTCGCCTTAGAAATCTGATGGTTCTCAATAATATCACGCGATCTCAACGTTTATCTAAACCTCCATGGATCAGATGGTTTATGAGAGAGCCAGGATTGGTATCCTTTAGATGTCAATAAGAGAAAGTGTTGGAGCTTTTTGAAAATCATATTTGATCGTAGCCCAACCATATAAGAACAGAGTAATCTAGTGTAACCCTGATTTCAACGTGGGACTGGTGTTTGATAGCTTTTCCAATAATGACATTTGGGGCTTTATCCCAATTAAATATGTAGCATTGTTAAAAACATTCCGTATTGCCTCTCTAATGTGAGGTTAATCGCTTTTCATGATAAGTCAATTATAAGAGACCTTTTTCTATACTCAAAAAGCTCTATAACTTCTGCAGTGAAGTTACTCACTACAGAAATTATAGAGCCTCTTTATTAGCTTTAACTGTCAAGCATAGCTTAACATTCTCTTCAAAAGCATTATTCAAAACGCTTTCGGAAACGTTTGAAAGGTATATTTTAGACTAGAATTCAAGCAAAGCAAGGAAGCTTTCTGGGTCAAGAGAAGCACCGCCAACAAGTGCTCCATCAACGTCTTCGCAAGACATATAAGAAGCAACGTTTTCAGGCTTAACTGAACCACCGTATTGTACACGAACTTTGTCTGCCACTTCTTGTCCAAAATCTGCTGCAACAACGTCACGGACTGCTTTACACATCTTTTGAGCATCATCTTGAGTAGCTGATTTACCAGTACCGATAGCCCAGATTGGCTCATAAGCAATAACAAGTGATGATACTTGATCTGCTGACAAATCTTTAAGTGCTGCTGAAACCTGTGCTCCTACAAACTCTTCAGCTTTACCGGCTTCATAAGTTTCAAGAGACTCACCACAACAGATGATTGGAGTCATACCATTTTTAAAGATAGCATGTGCTTTTTTGTTGATATCTTCATCAGTTTCGTGGAAATAGTCACGACGTTCTGAGTGACCGATAACAACGTAGTCTACGCCCATTTCTGATAATACTTTTGGAGAAGTTTCGCCAGTGAAAGCACCAGCATCTTCTGAATAAGTATTTTGAGCGGCAACTTTAAGTCCTTCAACATTAGCATCAAGCAAAGCTACCAAGTCAACAGCTGGAGCTGCAATCGCTGCTTCTACTCTATCAGTTGTTGGTAATTTACCTGCAATAGCCTCAACGAAAGCTTTAGCTTCTTGAGGGTTTTTGTTCATTTTCCAGTTTCCGGCAATAATTGGTTTACGTGACATTTCACATACCTCTTCTATTTTTATAGTACGTTTACATTTTACCATAAAAATTGCTAGATTTAAAGGAATTGCTTAAATATCGCTATTATTTTCACATACTTTCAGAAACCCTTCCATAACAATGCCTACTCACTTTGGCATAAGGCTTTTGACCTTCTAAAGCTCTGGTTTTTGGCGGTAAAGATAGGTATCAATACCAGTCTCGTCAATATAACCAATTGGTGTATTAAGAAAATTAGGAAAGCATGCTGAACCATCAAGATAGTGTCTCACTTTGTCATTATCTTGTTCTTTATAGATTGTGTTTTTTTCAAAGTGATGTTCACTTTTTTAACGCTGCCCGACCAAAAGAGAGGCTACAGTCAAAACGGTCTGCTATTTCTATTAAGAAGAAGGCATCGGGATATTCCTTAACATAGCCTTCTGGGCAATCAAGAGGGCGCCTACGTGGACTGCGAGCATGTGCTTAGTGATAAGCCCTACAGTTAGCAAAGAATCCAAAAAAAGCACTTCCCAAGGGAAGTGCTCAATTAGAAGTTGTCTGACTCTAATTGTTATTTTGGGAAAACTTAATTGTAAAAATTAAGCTTCGATTTCTGAAACAATACCTGAACCAACAGTACGTCCACCTTCACGGATAGAGAAAGTAGTACCTTGTTCAACGGCGATTGGGTGGATCAACTCAACTTCGATAGTTACGTTATCACCAGGCATTACCATTTCAGTACCTTCTGGCAATTTGATTGAACCAGTTACGTCAGTTGTACGGAAGTAGAACTGTGGACGGTAGTTATCAAAGAATGGAGTGTGACGTCCACCTTCTTCTTTAGAAAGAACGTAAACTTCACCTTTAAATTTAGTGTGTGGGTTAATTGAACCTGGTTTAGCAAGAACTTGACCACGTTCGATTTCATCACGTTGAACACCACGAAGAAGAACACCAACGTTATCTCCAGCAAGACCTTCGTCAAGTTGTTTACGGAACATTTCAACACCAGTAACAACTGCTTTAGTGATTTCGTCTTTGATACCAACGATTTCAACTTCGTCGTTAACTTTAACAGTACCACGGTCGATACGTCCTGAAGCAACAGTACCACGTCCAGTGATTGAGAATACATCCTCAACTGGAAGAAGCAATGGTTTGTCAGTGTCACGTTCTGGTTCTGGAATGTACTCATCAACAGTTGCCATCAATTCCATGATAACATCTTCTTGAGCTGTATCTCCTTCAAGAGCTTTAAGAGCAGAACCTTGGATAACTGGAAGGTCATCACCTGGGAATTCGTATTCTGAAAGAAGGTCACGAATTTCCATTTCAACTAACTCAAGCAATTCTTCGTCATCAACAAGGTCTACTTTGTTCATGAAGACGATCAAGTGTTTAACACCAACTTGACGTGAAAGAAGGATGTGCTCACGAGTTTGTGGCATTGGTCCATCAGTTGAAGCCACAACAAGGATAGCTCCGTCCATTTGAGCCGCACCAGTGATCATGTTTTTAACATAGTCCGCGTGTCCTGGAGCATCGATGTGCGCATAGTGACGGTTTTCTGTTTCATACTCAACGTGTGCAGTGTTGATTGTGATTCCGCGTTCGCGTTCTTCTGGAGCAGCATCAATTGAAGCGTAATCTTTTGGTGTGTTAACTGAACTTGGTAAACGACGTGCCAAAACAGTTGTGATAGCTGCAGTCAATGTAGTTTTACCGTGGTCAACGTGTCCAATAGTACCAATGTTGACGTGAGCTTTACTACGATCGTATTTTTCTTTTGCCATTTTAGGAAAAGCCTCCAATAAAATATATTTTATAGATAGACAGTAGGCAATACAGTCTAACTTTACTCTTTTATTCTATCAGAAAGTTGTAGAATTGCAAGTGTTTTATACGTTTTTCGGTATTTCTAGCTATTTTGTCAATTGGTGGTAAGGTTGAATTTGGACAGATTGACCAACATTAGATGCAAAAACCCAGTCTTTATCTTTCAGCTTCGCCAAATTTTCAGAGCGTCCGCTAATTAGAATTCCTGAAAAGGTTGCTTCTTTGAGAGTCTTATTCGTTTTGACATAAGCCTTAGCTTCATCTTTAATCAGCACCCTTTTATTTCCGGCACTATTATAACTACTATCTAGCCATGATGATTGACTTCCCTTCTTCAGATAGTGTCGGAACTCCTTGAAAGTACTAGGAGATAGCCTGCCCTCATCATCTCCCATAACCCCTAAAGTGTTGTCCGTAGCAAACTGTGTGGTGTCAAACTGGCTTTTGCTACCAATCCAGTACCAGTTGACTAATACATTCTTGGGGATCATTTTTTGAATTTCTGAGTAAGTGTAGGGCTTGTCAAAGGTAACGGCTACTTCAACTGCTTGATTACTCATTTTTTGGATAAGATTCAAATCCTGCGTCACGACTGGATCTACTTCATCTGTGTAAGAATGATTGACATTGTAAAAAACTGGTATTTTGAGCTGTTGCCCTTGACTATATACACCCGTTTCTTTAGAGTCCCATAAGCCCCTTGAAGTACTGTCATGGCTTGATTCTTGTGTTAGGGAGTACTTAACCTTCATGGGTTCAAAAGGAACTTCAATCCCATCAATGTTTTTAACACGATTAGACTGAAACTCTCCTGAGAACAAACCAGCAGCATTGAAATAATAATTTTTATAAAACATATTTGGATAGGCTATATTGTTCAAGAATTCATAACGTTCTAAAATACGTCGCCCATTCCTACTGGTTAACTCTGTCAGACCTTTACCTCCTAATCCTAACACTAGGATAGCGAGCATTGAGGAATAAATAACCGTTTTTATAGTATGTTTACGTTTTGATTTTTTCGCTATTTTTTCAAAGTGGTTTGGTGAATTCATAAGTTTTTCCTTCTTTCTCTATTAGTTTTTTTATTTGTTTTCTAGCTCTGGACAAGCGCATTTTTACTGTCGCTTGTCTAACACCTAGTAAGCGACTTATCTCTTTAATGGAAAAGTCTTGAAAATAAAAGAGATCGATAACCAAAAAGTAGACTTCCGGTAATTGCTTTAAGATATCTTCTAAATCACTTGTATCCTCTTGATCGAAAGGGGTTAGCGTAGCTGCTTCCGTGAAAAATTCTTTTTGCAAGATAGCCTGATAGGTCACGTGACGTCTATAGCTATCAATGTATTTTCGAATGGCGGTCCGATACATCCAAGCCCGCAATTTCGAAAAAGGTAAGTCAATACCACTTTCTAATAGTTTGACAAATAGGTCCTGTGAAATATCATCAGCATCTGCCCTTGAAGCACCTCCTTTTTGTAAGTAAAATGAAATCTCTTTAGCTATTTCAACTAGACTTTGTTCGTAGTCATCCAATTTCACGCTTAGCCATCACCACCTTTCACTAATATAACGATCTAAAACGTCAAAAGGTAACAAAAAAACCAGAAAAATCTGGTTTTATAGGTCTTCTACTTCTACTTTAGCGGCTTCTCTTTCTGCTTCTTCTATGATTTCAGCACGTTTTTCGTTGGCATCGATATTTAAAACAACAGCAATTGCTACAGACAACACTAAAAGGCTATTCCCCCCTTGAGAAAGAAAAGGAAACGTAACCCCGGTTGATGGGATCAATCCAGAAATACCTCCGATATTGACAAAGACCTGCATAAGCATCATGCCACCAACACCAATAGCCATCATTGAATTGAAGGCATTCTTAGCTTTAAGACCAACCAGAATAATCCTGAGAATTAAGAAGAAAACAAGAGCCAAAATCAAACAGGCGCCAATCATCCCCAACTCTTCCATGACAATTGAAAAAACAAAGTCTGTTGTTGCTTCGGGAAGGTAACCTCTTTTTTCAATGGAATTGCCCAGCCCCAGACCAAACCAACCGCCATTGCTCATAGCATAATAAGAATGGGCTAGCTGATGTCCCGAGTCTGTTAAATCTTTAAAGGGATTGTAAAAGGCACTGAAACGTTTAGCGACGTAGCCAAACACCGGAACCTTAGCCATTGTTTCAACACCCACAAGTCCGATAAGGCCTAGAAAAAGTGTTGATGCTATGGTTATCGTTAAGAAAATAGCCGAAAACCATCTATAGCCAATGCCGCTAACGGTAATCATGATTAGAACGGTCAATACAATAATAGCCGCATTTCCAAGGTCGGGTTGAGCAGCTACCAAACCGATCAATAGTAAGCAGACAAGACGCCAGTCCGTGAGATCATTTCCATTTTTAGGCCACCAACGCCTTCTAGTTAAGGCTTGATAATCGTAGACAGCTATTGATTTTTGTCGTCGACTAAAGGTGAACGCCAGATACCAAATCACAAGAATCTTCAGGTACTCTGCAGGCTGAAAACTGACTGGTCCAATAACAATCCAGCCGTGTGCGCCATTTACCTCTTGTGTAAAAAAGCGTGCCACCACCAAGAGTATCACCTCAATAGCTAATGCTCCGGTGAGAACCTTTGAATTTTTCAAAAAGTTAAGCCTTAGACGATAGATAAATAAGATGGCTAAAAGACTGATAAACCAGAAACTTCCTTGATTTATCATCGATTTGAATGGGTTTAAGCCGTAATCAACCAAGGTTGCACTTGTTGTGGAATAGACGATAATCAAGCCTAACACTGATAAAATCAAGTAGGGCAAGAGTATCGAATAATTAAGAAGGTGTTTTTTTTCGATATGCATATTTTATAATCTTTCCATTTATAACATTAGCCATTATAACATCTTTCCTAGAAAAGCCCAATCAGAAGCTGACTTGGACGCCATTAAAATCTAAAATCATCAAAAAACTGGAATCTGCTTCCAGTTTTCTCTATTATTAACCTGAATTACGTAAGCCAGTAGCAATACCATTGATAGTAATATGGATCAATTTTTCTTGGCTTGGATCAAGCTGTCCGGCTCTAAGACGTTTAATCAACTCAATTTGCACGTAGTTTAAGACATTGAAGTATGGCAAGCGATAATCCAAACTATTTTTTAGATTTGGAAGTTCTTCCAATAATTCTTCATGCTTCTCGATAGCTAGTATCACATTCTTGGTTAATTGCCACTCATCCAGAATGGTCAAGAAAACATCTCTAACTTCTTGGTTATCAGCCATCTGAGCATATTGAAAGGCAATGTTCATATTTGATTTTGAGAGGACCATATCCACATTAGCTAAGAGTGATCTAAAGAACGGCCATGCTTGATACATCTCTTGTAAGATTGCTAGGTTTCCTGGCTCCTTATCAATAAAACGTTGAAAACTTGATCCTACACCATACCAACCTGGGAACATGACACGGTTTTGAGACCATGAAAATACCCAAGGAATAGCACGAAGTCCAGAAATTTCGGTAATCGTTTTGCGTGCTGCAGGACGCGATCCGATATTGAGGCTAGAGACTTCTTTTATTGGACTTGCTTCGAAGAAATAGTCATAAAAATGAGGATTGCCAAAGACAAGATCGCGGTAGATAAGATTACTATCATAGACAATCTCCTCCATAATCGAACGGTATGTGTCTATTTTATTGGGATCTGTAATCATACGCGTTACCATGCGGTCAAGCGTTGCTGAAATCAGCATCTCCAAGTTATAGTAGGCTGAATCCTTATTTCCGTATTTAGTGCCAATAACCTCACCTTGCTCTGTTAAGCGAATGCGATCTTTGATAGAGCCAAATGGCTGTGAAGTGATGGCATCGTATGATGGCCCTCCACCTCTACCGACAGTTCCACCCCGACCATGGAAAAAGGTCATTTTAACGCCAAACGCTTCACCAAGTTTTGTCAACTCATTTTGAGCCTTGTAAAGGGTCCAACCAGAAGCAAGATAGCCACCATCTTTATTGGAGTCTGAATAGCCAAGCATCACTTCTTGGTATCCTTGATGGTCTTTTAGCCAAGATGTCACAATATCAAGATTCAAATAATCTGCCATAATGCCCTTAGCATTTTCCAAATCTTCGATCGTTTCAAAAAGCGGCACAATCTGAATCCGAGAATGGTCCTTATCCAAAAGACCAACTTCTTTAAGCATGATAGCTAACTCTAGCATGTCTGAAACTGTTTCCGTGTGAGAAATAATATGTTGTTTAATAACATCTTCCCCAAGACGGTCTTTCAACTCACGCGCTGTCTGATAAATGGCTAACTCTTTCTCTAAGAGTTCTGACTTTGGAGTATTTGTAGCAGATAGCTGACGAGGATCTTCTACTAATTCTTTCAATAACAGCTGACATTTTTCATCTTCAGATAAAGAACTATAGTTATTTTCGATGTTAGCCGTTCTCAATAGCTCCGCTACACAGGCTTCTTGCACACTAGAATCTTGTCGCATATCAATCGTCGCTAAAAAGAAGCCAAACACATCAACAGCTTGACATAGTTCTGTGAAATCTCCCTTGATTAAATCCCCCATGCCATTGTTTTCTAAAGAGTCTCGAATAATCCCTAAATCAGCTTTGAAGTCCTCAACACTTGTATAGAAATCATGAACAAGTCCTCGATGACTTGCATGGGCTAGATGATAATCCGTCGTGTGCGGTTGACGAGCAAGCTGGCCTAATTTGCTTAAATCCTTTGTAAACTCAGCATCAGACCCTCTAAAATCAATTAAGGTGTTGACTAGTTTTGCTTGAATATAGCTAAATGCCTTGCGATAGGGTTCATTTTCACGAAACTCTGAACTATCCAAAGATTTCTCAGCCAAGTCTAAGACCCCTTCTGAAACAGCCGTTAGGGTATTGGAAAGTGAAAACTGACGGTAGAGTTCAGAAATTTTTTCAATGTAGTAGGTTAAGATGACTTCACTTTGAAGCATTGCCGATAAACGAAGGGTATCAGCAGTTACAAAAGGATTCCCATCACGGTCACCACCAATCCACATACCCATTGTGATAGGTTTTGGATTTTCAAGAGGGATACCGTGCTTGGTGGCTAATGACTTATATTCTAGGGTCAATTTAGTAATAGCCTTAATCAAGGAAGTAGGATAATACTCCATGACGTTGGTGATTTCATTTTTTACCTTTAGCTTTTTCTCACGAATAATATCCGTTTGCATCATCATCTGGATATATCGACGCATGTCCGAATACCATTTGTCCTGATTGATAAGCCCTAACTTGACATCACGATGTTTTCTAAGAAGCTCATGGATGTGGTTGGTCAATTCAAGCATCGTTTTACGTTGTACTTGCGTAGGATGAGCTGTTAAAACCGGAACAACGTTTAAATGATTAATGAAATCAGCTCCTTGTTCATTCTCCGCAATCATGCCCATAACCGTTGAAAGCTTCCCGAGATAATCCTTATCGACATTATTTTGATAGTTGACCTCATAGGCTAAATCAACGTCTTCAGCAATATTGATGAGTAAAGGTAGGATACTAAAATAGCGTGAAATCAAGACCATTTCTTCATTGCTAATAGTAGAGATGACATCTTGTAAGCCTTGATAATCATCGGCTTTTGATAAGCTTGTTAACTCCTTTATTTTCGAGTAAACACCTTCTCCAACAAGCCCTTGAGTTATCTCCTCTAAAAGCTGAGTTAGTATCTCAACCTCTTCTTGAATAAGGGCTTGATTACTGCTGCTTTCTAATTTGGTGATGTCCACAAAACCACTCCGTTTCTTTTTGTTTCTATCCATTATCATATCACTTTTTGTGACGAACTGCACTTGATACTTCTGTTTTACCCTTTAAAATCTAAAAAAACAATTGGTCTATTTTTGATAAGTTTCTCCCAGATTGGTATACTAGATAAAAAAAAGGAGTTTAGCCATGGAATTAAAAAAACGTTCAGAATTTCCTGAAAATGAACTTTGGGATTTGACAGCCCTTTACAAAGACCGCCAAGATTTTCTATTAGCCATTGAAAAAGCTTTAGAAGATATTGATGTCTTCGTCCATAATTATCAAAACAAACTGGAGTCAGTTGATGATTTCACACAGGCACTCATAGAATTAGAGCAAATCTACATCCAAATGAGTCACATTGAGACTTATGCTTTTATGCCTCAAACGACTGACTTTTCAAGTGCAGAATTTGCAGAAATCGCTAAGGCAGGAGATGATTTTGCTACTAAAGCTAGTGTCGCTCTCAGTTTCTTTGATACCGCTCTAGCAACGGCTGATTCAGCTATTTTAGATGAATTAGAAGCCGATCCACACTTTAGTGCAGCCATTCGTCAGGCAAAAATCCAAAAAGAGCATCTTCTTGATCCTCAAGTTGAAAAAGCTTTATCAAACTTAAGAGAAGTCCTCGATGCTCCATATGATATTTACACCAAGATGCGAGCTGGTGATTTTACCATGGAGAACTTCGAGGTTGATGGAAAAACTTATCAAAATTCCTTTGTCACTTATGAAAATTTCTACCAAAATCACGAAAATGCTGCTATTCGTGAAAAAGCATTTCGTTCATTTTCAAAAGGCTTGAGACATCATCAAAACGCTGCTGCCGCTGCTTACCTTTCCAAGGTTAAATCTGAAAAATTAATCGCAGACATGCGTGGTTACGATTCTGTCTATGACTATCTTTTGGCTGACCAAGAAGTTGACCGTACCCTATTTGATCGTCAAATAGACCTCATCATGTCTGAATTTGGACCGGTGGCTCAAAAATACCTCAAACATGTTGCTGAAGTTAATGGGCTAGACAAAATGACCTTTGCCGACTGGAAGTTGGACATTGACGCCGACCTTAACCCAAAAGTTTCCATTGATGATGCTTATGATTTGGTTATGAAATCCGTCGAACCGCTTGGACAGGAATACATCAAAGAGGTCAAGCGCTACCAAACTGAACGATGGGTTGATTTTGCTGCTAATGACAATAAAGATTCTGGTGGCTATGCCGCTGACCCTTATAAGGTTCATCCTTATGTGCTCATGAGCTGGACAGGTCGCATGTCTGATGTCTACACTCTTATCCACGAGATTGGTCATTCAGGTCAATTCATCTTCTCAGACAACCACCAATCCTACTACAATACTCACATGTCAACTTACTATGTAGAAGCTCCATCTACCTTCAACGAATTGCTTTTGAGCGACTATTTGGAAAACCAATTTGACAGTCCGCGTCAAAAACGTTTTGCCTTAGCCCATCGCCTAACAGACACCTACTTCCATAACTTCATCACACACTTGCTTGAAGCCGCCTTTCAACGTAAAGTTTATGACTTGATTGAAGCAGGGGGTACCTTCGGTGCAGAAACGTTAAACACTTTCATGAAGGAAGTCTTAAACGATTTCTGGGGCGATGCTGTGGACATCGATGACGATGCCGCCTTGACTTGGATGCGCCAATCCCATTATTACATGGGACTCTATAGTTATACCTACTCTGCTGGGCTAGTTCTTTCAACAGCTGGTTTCCTCAATCTTAAGCAAAATGCCAATGGGGCACAAGAGTGGCTAGATTTTCTAAAATCAGGTGGTAGTCAAACACCACTTGATACGGCTATGATTATTGGGGCTGATATTTCGACTGACAAACCACTTCGTGACACTATCCAGTTCTTAAGCGATACCGTTGACCAAATCATTGCTTATAGTCAGGAACTCGAAAATGACTAAACTAAATGATTTTACCGTCAAAGCACAAGATGGGTAGGATTGGTCACTTGAAACTTATTCTGGTTAGAAAGTTAAAGACCCTCTTAGCAATATGAAACGTAGCCACTGAAGATAAGCGTGTTGAAAACGAACCTATGACTTTAGAATCTTTCATCGGAACCTTATGATGCTCATTGAATCACGCTGAAAAAACAGGTCTAATAAACTTAACGAAAGGAGTGACTGGTATGTTTAGAAAAAGAGTGACAATCTGGTTGATTTTATGTGTTGTCCATGTCATCTTCGGTATCTATCAAATGTGCACAAACGGGACCATTTTTGCTCAGTGGTTGCTTATTGCCACAGGTATTTTCGCACCTTTCGCACCTTTATTCTATATACTTGATTATCGGTATCATTCTTTTTATCGGTTTAGACAAGGCGCTTGATGACAGTTCCGATATCGACAGCTTATGAGAAAAAACACCTGCACTGCCTCAAAACCTTGAAGCATTCATAATGCAAAGGACTCAGTTCTGTATAAAACAGAACTAAGTCCTTTTTTATCATTTGTCATGTTGTGCTATCCATTAAAAAGTTTGTCTGCATTTGGAAACACCCATTTGACCGGCTGCTTTTTGAGTTTACACCTTCAGCGTAAAACAGACCTGAAAGGCACATAGCAATAAACGGACACTGATAGCATTATCAATGTCCGTCTGACTCAATTATTTAGAGATTTCTTGGTAAAATTCAATCTTGTCACCATTTTTGACAGTGTTTTCTTCAGCACCTTTATTGGGCATTTTCCCATTAACTTTATACATCCAATAAAGATTTTTTTTAGGGTCTTGTTTGTGACCATCAATCTCAGTTACAAAGCCATTATCGTCTTCTACGTCATGCGCTTCTTCTAAGGCATCCATGACTGAATCATCTTTATCAACAATGACTTCTTTTTTGTCAGCTTTTTCTCCTTGCGGTTTGACAGATACCGTTACCTTGACTTCATCAGATTCTGGTTTTTTATTAGCATCATCATTGGAGCATGCTGCTAATAACAACAAAGAACTAGCGACTACGATTGGTTTTAAAACTTTTTTCATGATAAAATCTCCTTAAAATATGTTCTAAAATTGGGTAAAATACAAGTGTTGATAGGGCATGGTTCAGATTAAAAGAGAGTCCAGCCAGCACATAAGACCACCAAGGCATTTTGAAGAAACCAGCCATAACACTATCAATAATCATACCATACAAAAAGGCTAAAATAGCTGAAAAAAACGTTAAATAATAACTATTCCATTTTTTGATTAACACTATTTTCCAAATAAGTAAAATGACACCAAAGCTGAAAATCTGAAAGACAACCCAAGGACCAAAACCTAGTAAAAAGGAAGATATCAGCATACTTAAAGCCATGACCAAAGAAGCAAGCCACAAACTTTCAACCTCTACCAAAATCATAAACAAGGCTGTGAGCGGCTGAATATTAGGCAAGGCTGAAAAAGCATAGCGTAAAACCACACACATGGCAGATAAAATAGCTATTTTACTAATATTTCGAATTGTTAAGCGTGATGTTGTTTCATTTTTCATAAGCCCATTATCTCAAAACTGACTCAATTTGACCAGAAGAGGCAAAAAGCCTTCGCAAACACTTTCCTATTGTCAGCGCCAGACTTCATCGATAATTTCTTTAACCAGTGCCAATTTCTTCCACTGATCTTTCTCAGTTAAAATATTCCCTTCTTCTGTTGAGGCAAAACCACATTGGGTAGACAGCCAAAGTTGTTCTAAAGAAAGATACTTGCTAGCCTCTTTAAGACGAGCAATGGGGTGTTCTTTTTCTTCCAAATCTGGAAATTTTGATGTTATTAATCCTAAGACGGCTACTTTTTCAGGATCTTTTATTGCTGCCAAAGGCTCAAAACCACCCGAACGTTCATTGTCAAATTCCAAAAAATAAGTTTTTGCGGCCTCATCAGTAAATAGTGCTTTTGCGATTGATCCGTAACCTCCAGATGAGGCCCAAGTAGAATGGTAATTCCCACGACAGACGTGTGTGTTGACTAACAGTCCTTCGGGAACATTTTCATAAACATTATTGTTCAAGGTTAAAAAGAGTTTAGATAACTCATTTCGAACATCTTCTTTGGATGCTCCTTGATCTTGAGCCCAGGCAGTTAAGAAATTATCGTCTACCAAAACACCCCATGTACAGTCATCAACTTGTAGCGTTTTTAACCCCTCATCAATCAGATCATTAATAACCTGCAGGTAAGCCGCTTTTATATCCCAACGAAGCTCTTCAAAATCAGGATAAATCTCATTTAATTTAGCCACATGATCTTGGTCCCGAATTAATTCAAAATAAAATTGCGAGGGAGCTGGAATGGTGTACTTAGCTTCAACAGCCACACCTTTAGAATCGACATAATGTTTCAAAAAGCGATAAGCTTCAATAAATGGGTGATTGTTTCCTGAAATCCTCCCAGAAATTAAAGCAGAATCCGCCTTAGTCTCCTCACCATGAAACTGGTAACCCGAAGAAGCTTGAACATGATCGATGCCCTGTAATCCCCAGAAAAAATCTAGGTGCCAATAAGCACGACGAAATTCTCCATCCGTGACTTTTTCTAAACCAGCAGCTATTTGTTTATCAACCAAATCCTTTATGGTAATATCCTCAACAGATTTTAAATCTTTTTTCGAAAGTTTTCCCAGTTCGTAAGCCTTACGTGCATTCTGCAAGACTTTTGGCCTTAAAAAGGAACCAACATGTTCAAAATGTTTCTCAACCATAAGTAGTCTCCTAAATATTTTATTCCTTCATTTTAATAAACATCCTTATAGTTGAGAAATATATCTTCTCTATATTTCGTTATAAGTTAAGACTATTAAAATATGACAATTATGTGACAAAATGGCTTTACTATCGCTTTTCAAGGCCAGTTACTTTGATTTTTTGTATTTTTTAAGTTACAATATAACGAAGATGAGAAAGAGAATTAAGCCACCGGTTGCTTTGATACTCCTAGGGTTACCTATTTTGATATTGGTAATTGCAAGATCTTATGCCATGTTTGCCCGCTCAGTGCAATTAAATGCTGCTAGAGCGACCATACCAACCATAAGTAGTGCCCCTAAAGGTAAAACAGCAACAAGTACAGAAAAAGAAGAAGCGATTACTTCCCTTGATCCCATCATTGACATTTCTGGATGGCAGTTGCCTGAAGAAATTGACTACGACACCCTATCAAAAAATATTTCTGGGGTCATTGTTCGTGTCTTTGGAGGGTCAGGTATTGGAATTGATAATAATGCTACCAACGCAAAAGGCGTTGATAAATCTTATAAAAAACATATCCAGGAATTTCAAAAACGCGATATCCCCGTCGCAGTCTATGCTTATGTCATGGGAACTAGTGTTAAAGAAATGAAAGAGGAAGCCCGTATCCTCTATAAAAAGTCCAAGCCCTACAAACCAACCTACTATTGGTTAGACGTTGAAGAAAAAACGATGACTGATATGAACAAGGGCGTTGAAGCCTTCCGAAGTGAACTGGAAAAACAAGGAGCAAAAAACATCGGCATTTACATTGGAACTTACTTTATGGAAGAACATAGTATTTCCACTGATAAGTTTGATGCCATTTGGTTCCCAACCTACGGTACTGACTCAGGTTACTATGAAGAGGATCCCAATACACATCTCGACTACGATCTCCATCAGTACACCTCTCAAGGCTATATTGACGGTTTCGCTAAACCTCTTGATTTGAACCAGATTGCTAGTAACAAGAACATCGGCTCAACTTATAAAAAGTTATTCGGTAGGAAGCCTAGCAAAGAAGCTCAAGAGTAACACGACAAACGCATGAAGGATTTTTAGCAAGAAAATAAAGTTTTCTGTATTTCAATGTTCAGAATTTACAAAAATAGTAGCCATGTTTAAGCGTTTTTCCTATAGCGAAAACGCTTAGATAAAATATTTTTATCTGTACTATAGTTCGGAAATAACTGTTTCATGCGTTTGTCGTGCAAGAGTAAAACAATCTATTGACAGGTTGTTTTTTTTTCGTTACACTAGCTGTAATCGGTATCATTTATCATATAAATCATATCTAAAATTAAATATCACAAGGGAGTGCCTTTCGGCTGAGACCATATATGTGTGGAATCCTTATCAACCTGATCTGGTTAGTACCAGCGTAGGAATTGTGTCATGATGAACTTGGTAAGACTCCCTCTTTGTCGAAAAGGAGTCTTTTTATGTCCAAAAATCTTAATGTCTTAGTTGAAGCTGCCATTTTTGCCGCACTGGCGATGGTTCTCTCTTTTATACCTGATTTTGCCAGTTGGTTCACTCCTTCCTTCGGAGCTATTCCGCTAGTCGTCTTCGCACTACGTCGCGGTTCAAAATATGGTCTATTATCTGGTCTTCTTTGGGGGCTTCTGCATTTTGTTCTTGGAAAAGTTTACTATTTAGCTTTCTCCCAAGTATTAATAGAATATATCCTCGCTTTTGTTTCAATGGGTCTGGCAGGTATTTTTGCCAATTCCTTTCAAACTGCTATTCGATCAAAGCAAACCAAAACAGCTATTATTACCGGTCTTTCGGCCAGTTTGCTAGCCGTTGGTGTTCGATACTTCTGGCACTTCCTCGCGGGGGTTATTTTCTGGGGATCATACGCTCCTAAAGGGATGTCAGCCCTCTGGTACTCCATGAGTGTCAATGGTGTTGCTGGTCTAGCAACGCTCATTCTTGTACTCATTAGCCTGATTCTCTTAGTCTCAGCTCAGGCTAATAGAATCTTTCTCCCAAAGTAAAGTTAAGCTTCTTTTAAATGAAATTATGGTAAACTATAGCTTATGCAAAGATACAAAAAGCGCCATAAGACTTCTAACCAACACAAGCAAAAAATAATCGCTCTGCTCTCTCTCATAGTTATTGTGTTAACTGGATTGATGGTATTCCAGTATTTCAAGTCTAAAGAACAACTCCACTATAAAACTCATCAAATGGCCAACATCACTCACAAGCAAAAACTATTTGATAGCCAATTCCAGCAGGTTAGTAACCCTTTTTCTAAACAGGAAATAGTTACCCTCACTTCTTATCGGGAAAAACGGTTCAAAGCAACCACTCATCTCTTTGCTGGTTTTACAGTCAGTGGTAGACAATATTATGTCCTAGCCAACCAGCTGGCTATTACTCAAGAAAATCCTATTAACCAATCTGTCGCTGACTTAGGCTACCCAAAAATCAAGGCTTCCAAACAGATCATCAAGCGTTTTACAAAAATGCCCTATCTCAATTCTAGCCGTCAACCTAAGGGAATTGTTATCCATGAAACTGGTAATGATAACTCAACACTTGATGATGAGATTAACTACATGACAAAGAACTATCACACATCTGGTGTTTTCGTCCATAGTTTTATTAATGCCAATCAAATCGTAACGATTGCCGATCCTAATTTTATGGCACAGGGTGCTGGTCCCAAGGCAAATCCCAACTATATCCAATTTGAAATGACCAGAGAAGTAAGTTCAGAAGGGTTTTCAAGACAGCTAGCTAACGCAGCCTACTACACTGCTAAACAATTGCATCATTACCATCTACCAGTCACAGTAGCTCAAGAAGATGGACAAGGAACCATCTGGACTCATGATATGGTCTCTAGGTATCTTGGAGGTACTGATCACACCGATCCTGTCGACTATTGGACCAGCATGGCTAATTATTACTGGGGTGTAGATTATACTGTTGATGATTTCGCACAATTGGTTCAAACCTATTATAGTCAGCTATAATGGCATAAAAATGGTATAATTTAAGTTATACTATTTTTTTATTATATTTGGAGGCATATATGTTTGCATGGCTTAGCCGTTTGGCTAAAGGTATTATTATTGCACTTGGTTTTATCCTACCAGGTGTCTCTGGTGGTGTACTAGCATCCATTTTGGGGCTTTACCAAAAAATCATTGCGTTTCTAGCTCATCCGACTCGTGATTTTCTCAAAAATATTCTCTTTTTCCTACCAGTCGGTATTGGGGGGATTCTAGGTATCGCCCTCTTCTCCACTCCACTTGAGTGGCTACTAGCCAATCATCAAGTTGCTACCCTTTGGGCTTTTACTGGAGCTATCGTTGGGACTCTTCCCTCGCTTTGGCAGGAAGCTACCTCTGACGGTCACCGTGACAGAACCGATTGGGGCATTTTAGTGGTCACTTTCGTCGTTTCAGGACTTCTGCTGTTCTTCCTCAACGACTTAGTCGGCACCATTCCAGCAAGCTTTGCTAGTTTCATTTTGGCTGGAGCACTTATTGCTTTGGGAGTTCTAGTGCCTGGCTTAAGCCCCTCCAATCTTCTCTTAATTATGGGACTCTACAGTCCTATGCTTATAGGATTTAAAACCTTAGATTTAACGGGTGTTTTTCTTCCCATCGCTATTGGCGGAGCCATCACCATGATTCTCTTTTCAAAAGTGATGGATTATGCGCTTGAAAACCATCACTCCCGTGTTTATCATTTTATTTTAGGTTTGGTAACATCAAGCACCCTTTTAATTATTTTGCCAAATCCTCGTTCAGCTGAAAGCATTTCCTATGCAGGTGCAGGTTTTAGTACCTTCGTCTTTTCTTTCATCTTATTTGTAGCAGGGACTGCTCTAGGCGTTTGGATGAGTCGTCTTGAAGGGAAATACAAAAAATGAGTAAGAAGAATAAAGTCAAAAAAACCTTAGTCGATCAAATCCTCGATAAGGCTGGTATCCAGCATGATAGTCTTATCGTCAATGCTAAGACAGGCCAACTTCCAGAAGATATCCAAAAAGAGGATATCTTTAAAACACTAGCTTTAATCGGAGACAAAACCGGTCCAATCATTGGTATTGTCCCCTTAACAGAGCATTTGTCTGAGAAGAAACTGGCTAAGATTTCTGGTAATAAAAAAGTTCACATGATTCCTCAAAAAGAGCTGCAAAAAACAACTGGCTATGTCCACGGTGCTAACAATCCTGTTGGCATTCGTCAGAAGCATCATTTCCCAATCTTTATTGATGAAGTTGCTCTTGAAAAAGGAAAAATGGTTGTATCTGGTGGTGAAATTGGCCGGTCTATTAGGATTGATAGTCAGACCTTAGCCGATTTTGTTCAAGCGAAATTTGCTGATATAAAGGAGTAATGAGTAATATGTCATTTATTGGAAATGTTATTTGGTTCTTATTGGCTGGTCTTTGGGCTTTTATCATTTGGACAATCATTGGTATTCTGCTTTGTCTCACCATTGTCGGAATACCGTTCGGTCTGCAATGTTTCAAGATTGCCAGCTTTGGGCTTTTCCCTTTTGGAAAGGAAGTTATCCTATCAAGTAGAGGAACGAGCCTATTACTCAATCTTATCTGGATTCTTCTCTTCGGTTGGGAATTGGCGCTACTTCACTTAACATCTGCTTTCTTCCTTTGCATCACTATCATTGGCATTCCTTTTGCTAAACAATGTTTGAAACTAACGCAAATTAGCCTCTTCCCTTTTGGCATAACAATTATCAAGGAGTAACTATGAAACTATATTTTGTACGACATGGTAGAACCCAATGGAATGCAGAAGGACGTTTTCAAGGCGCAAACGGTGACTCTCCCTTGCTTGAAAACTCCTACGATACCATTGTAAAATTAGGACAACGATTAACAGATGTTCACTTCGACGAAGTCTATTCAAGCGATTTGAAACGAGCTATGGACACCGCTAGATTGATTATGAACTACAATCAAAATCCCAGAGACATTATCGAAACAAAAGCCTTGAGAGAATGGGATCTAGGTAAACTTGAAGGACAAAAAATTAGTCTCGTTGAGGCCATCTACCCATCGCAAATCCATGCGTTTCGCCACAATCTAGGTGTCTTTAGAGCGCAAAACTTTGATGCAGAATCAGTCTATCAGGCAACCCATCGTCTAAAAGTTTTCTTACAAGAGACTATCGATAAGGATCTTGACAACATACTTCTTGTCGGACATGGTGCCCATCTGACAGCTTCTATTCGAAGTCTACTTGGATTTGAACCAGCTTTATTACGAGCAAATGGCGGCTTGGACAATGCCAGTTTGACTATATTAGAAACTGATGACTTAAAACATTATACTTTAAAACTCTGGAATGATACCAGTCATTATAATAACTAAAGTCTTCTTAAAATAGGTTGACATACCCCTCATACTAACGAGTAGTGAAAACCAAAAGTCACTAGAAAGGGACACTCCCCCTAAAATGAGACGTAAAAAACACTTCTGTTGAAATCTTGAACTGACCTCAAACAGTTGGACAAGACATTATTGAAAGGATTTAGTCCTGTATTGAACAGGACTAAGTCCTTTTAGTTCTGTCTTAATTCGTTTATTGTTATAGTAAAAAATATAATCTGTAATAGCTTGCTCAAGCTCATCAAGGGATTGATAAGTGGTCTCAAGGACCATTAAACCATAGAAGAATGTCATCAATGTTTTTAATGCAATAAAGGCCTTGCTCCTCTTAACATGAGGGGTAAGGCCTTTACTTAATGTTTCGTTCTTTTATGGTTTACGTATCGGAAGAAATGTTTTGTCTCCAAGGATTTTTAGTTGATGTATTTTGTACGTAAGATTTTTTCTTGCTTAGCATCCAAGCGAAGCAAGATAACCACTTTGTCAATACTCATATTGCTTTCAAGCAGCCGTTCAGCAGCCATCATAAGTCCGTTATTGAGTCCCATCTCAAGGATTGGATTTTTCTTATCATTAACATCAAAAATGAATTTGTTATCGGGAAGGTCAAACAGAACTTTCACAGCTCCATAAAGTTGCTCAAAATTATCAATAGCGACATCATAAACAGGTTTCGTCCCTGCTTTTAGACTACGCCCGCGATGATTAAACCACATAGCATGCCAGCCGCCATTTTTAGCTCCCATAACGTCATTATCGTAAGAATCTCCGACATAAAGGGTTGTCGCAGGGTTCATGTCAAATTGCTCTGCTGCCAGATTAAAAATTTCTTTTTCAGGTTTTTGAAACCCTGTCGCCTGACTCACAATCACACGCTTAGGATCAACATAGTCATAAAGCCCAAGCTTCTTCACTTTTTTTAATTGATGTTCCGTTGGACCATTGGTGATAATCCCGATGGGAACATTCTTAGACTTCAAGAAATCAAGGGTCATGCGCATCTCGTCAAGCATGGTAATATTCTCCAACTCATGCTCATAGATTTCTTGAAAATGATTTCCCTCAGCTTCATCAATCTCACGATACCCAAATTCTAAAAGTGTCTCTTTACAACGCCAAAAACGGAAATATTCTGTCGTCCATTCTCCAGCCATAACACGCGGAAAACCAATATCAGAATAGTGCCTAAAACGAATATAAGCTTGATTCATCTGACTCATGTCAAAATCAGGAAAACACTTTTCCATCGCCAAACGATAAGGTGCCTGCTGATCATAAATGGTATCATCGACGTCAAAAACAATTGAGGTTATCATGAATGTTAAATCCTTTTTCTATTTTTTCAAACGTGATTATTATATCATTTTCTTCATTTTTTACCAAACCTCATTCCAATAATGGTGAATTATCAAGCGTTTTGTGTTACAATAAGATGACTATTTATTGGAGGATGTCATGTCTAAAGAACATATTGAAGAATTAAATGACCAAGAGATTGTCCGTCGCGAAAAAATGACAGCACTAGCTGAACAAGGAATCGACCCATTTGGTAAACGTTTTGAGCGTACTGCAAATTCCGGAGAATTAAAAGAAAAATACGCCGATAAAAGCAAGGAAGACTTGCATGATATCAACGAAACTGCTATTGTGGCAGGCCGTTTGATGACAAAACGCGGTAAAGGTAAGGTTGGGTTTGCCCACCTTCAAGACCGTGAGGGGCAGATCCAGCTTTATGTTCGTAAGGATACTGTTGGTGAAGAAAATTACGAGATTTTCAAAAAAGCTGACTTGGGTGACTTTCTCGGTGTAGAAGGCGAAATCATGCGCACAGACATGGGTGAGTTGTCTATCAAGGCTACAAAATTGACCCACCTTTCAAAAGCCCTTCGTCCTCTTCCTGAGAAATTCCACGGATTGACAGACGTTGAAACGATTTATCGTAAACGCCATCTTGATTTGATTTCTAACCGTGACAGTTTTGATCGCTTCGTCACCCGTTCAAAAATCATTTCTGAAATGCGCCGTTACCTCGATGGTCTTGGCTTCCTTGAAGTAGAAACACCCGTTCTTCATAATGAGGCAGGTGGTGCTGCTGCCCGTCCATTTATCACCCATCACAATGCTCAAAACATTGACATGGTACTTCGTATTGCGACCGAGTTGCATTTAAAACGACTTATCGTTGGTGGTATGGAGCGCGTCTATGAAATCGGACGTATTTTCCGTAACGAAGGAATGGATGCTACCCACAACCCTGAATTTACCTCTATCGAAGTCTACCAAGCTTATGCAGACTATCAAGATATCATGGATTTGACAGAAGGTATTATCCAACATGTCACCAAGGCTGTTAAGGGCGATGAACCAGTCATCTACCAAGACACTGAAGTCAAGATCAACGAGCCATTTAAACGCGTCCACATGGTTGATGCTATTAAAGAAATCACTGGAGTTGACTTCTGGCAAGAAATGACTTTAGAGGAAGCAGTAGATCTTGCTAAGGAGAAAAAAGTTCCACTTGAAAAGCACTTTACCTCTGTTGGTCACATTATCAACGCTTTCTTTGAAGAATTCGTCGAAGAAACACTGATTCAGCCAACTTTCATCTATGGACATCCTGTCGAAGTCTCACCACTTGCTAAGAAAAATGATAAAGATTCACGCTTCACAGACCGCTTCGAACTCTTTATCATGACTAAAGAATATGGTAACGCCTTTACAGAACTTAACGATCCAATTGATCAGTTGTCACGTTTCGAAGCCCAAGCACATGCTAAAGAACTTGGTGACGACGAAGCAACTGGTATCGACTATGATTACGTCGAAGCCCTCGAATATGGTATGCCACCAACAGGTGGACTTGGTATCGGAATTGACCGTCTCTGCATGCTATTAACAGATACCACAACTATTCGTGATGTGTTATTATTTCCAACGATGAAATAATCGGCGTTAAAAATATTGATTTGACGGACTTTATCGATGGTAAACATACCAACTTACCAAACATTTACTAGAAATTTTTTCTAGCTTTATAAAACTCTATAAAGACTCACAGCTTCTCTTGGATTATTTCAAGGGAAGTTTTTTAGTTTCCCAATTTGTAAAATTAAGCTAAACAGGAAAGTTACTTTAAAGCTTTTTAATTCCAAAATCACGAAAACAACTACCTCATCTAGAATGATAAAGTAGTTGTTTTTAAATTCGATTTCAATCTATAGAATAAGTCAACATAGTTTTAATGCAAATTTTTAATCTCATTTTGGTGAATAGGTTACACTAAACTAGACAGAATTTATAAATTGTTCTACACTGATGATCTATAGGAGAAAAGTTATGTCTAAAAAACAACATCGCCATTTCACAGATTACTTTAAGCAACAGATGGTTGACCTTCACCGTGCAGGTGTGAAACGAAGTGAGCTTATCAAAGGATATGAGTTACCCCCTTTCCGTCTTTGATAAGTGGGTCAGACAAGCCAAAACAACTGGTTCCTTCAAGTCAGTTGATAATCTAACCGATGGTTCTAAAGGAACTCGTTGTTTTAACTTGGCGTACCTACTTATCATATGTTACACTATCTTTATAACGATTTTAGGAGTTATCATGTCCAGAGAATCTATTGCTTATTTATCGGCTGCTATTTTTAGCCTATACGGCTTACTGGTAGCTAAATGGATATTTGTGTTTCTCGGTGCCATCTTTGTTGTTATCGGCATCGCAAACCGTCTACAGCATAAAAATAAGATTGGCAAGTGAAGCCAATCTTATTTTTTAAATTCTTCTACTAAAACTTGGAATTCTTCATTAGTTAGCGTGATCCCTTTACCCATTTTAGTATGATCAGGGCTCCAACTTCTAATGTCAAACTTGGGTTCTGCTCCATTAAAACTGACACGGTTTAATTCTTTGGTCCATCCTTTATCATTTTCCGATAAAACCAAGAGCTTTTCAACAATTTCAAATTTAAATTCTGCCATAAAGACCTCCTAATTATCAATTCGATATTATAGATCCATTATATCATTATTTCTTCTTATTTTTGAATGTCAATTTTAGTATTGTAATATCACAATCACAAAAACCTTTCGTTTATCTAGTATCGGAATACTAAATTTAGCTTTTTATTTTGAAAAACTAGTGACAAGCTCACTTTATTATGGTATTATGATATGGAATTAAACGTAGGAGTTGTTATGGCAAGTCAATTGAATAAAAAAACTCTGCCAGATGAGCAACGTCATCAAAAGCTAGAGTTAGAGGAAAAATATCAAAGTTACCAAGACTTTGATCATAATAACATCAAGCTTAGAGAGTTAGCCTTTTTTGGACAAATTGCAATTTTCTCGATTTTTACTGTACTGACAGCATTTGTTCTTTTAAGTTTTAACGTTGAACCTTATTTAGCTTTTCCACTTGCAATGCTGGTTGCTACTGCCCTAACCTCTATTGTCTATCAAGTTATCATTACATTTCTAAAAAAATAGTATCTTATCATATTAAAAATCCCCTTATGTTACAGTGGACAGTGAAAAAACAGTCACTATAACATAAGAGGATTTTTCTACCATTTATCAAGGCTTTAAGCCAAAAAATTATCGGCTCTATAATTTCTGGCTCTATAATTTCTGTAGTTGGTAAATCCACTAAAGAGATTATAGGGTCTTTTACTTTACCTAAATTTTTCACAAAAAAGTCCCATATGACTTATAATGAAAAGCAATTAAACCACTCATTAGAAAAACTCATATGGTACAACTAGATGATATCAAAGAGTCGCTCGATATTAAAGATCTAACATCACTTTTGAAAAGGCATTTGGTGGTCGAACGTCTTTTGGGCTACTCTAATGAAATAAGCCACTACTATAAACTCTTCCGATGCCTTCTCTTTCATTTCCAAGAAAAGCAAGAGAAACACTTCTTTGATCTCATTTCTGATACCATCAAATAGGTTCATCCCATCTTCAGGACGGCCTTTTCAACCTTTCTAAAAGACAAAGAAAAGATTATCAATGCCCTGAAACTACCTTATTCCAACGCCAAACTAGAGGCGACCAACAACCTTATTAAAGTCATTAAGCGAAATGCTTTTGGCTTTAGGAAGATGAAAACTTCAAAAAACGGATTTGTCTTACTTCGAACACAACAAAAGAGAGAACCAATCTGATTCTCTCTCGGTGTTAGTTATAAGTCAACCCACTACGGTTGACAATGAGCCTATTTTTATTATCTGGAACATCATTTTGTCCCAGACGCTTTGTTTAATTTTTTTAGTTTTAGTGAGATTTTAGTATTTTTACTATCTAGTTTCCCACTATCAAAATTGAGGGAAAAAATGTCCAACTTCTTCCTCTAGCTATTATACTTCTAGAACGCTGTCGCTGACTATCATAGAAAAGAGAGCTCCCAGTGGAGTAGATAGTCCAATCCCAAAAAGAGAGACAACAGTCAAATTTCTAGGGCATCAATGATTCGTGTCCACTCTTATGCTAATTAACTATCCTCATCATTTGAGTAGTCAATAACAATATCATCTACTTCGGCTTTACTTTTGACTGCTTGATCTTCCTTATCTTTTTCGTCATTACCTTCCCAATCAGCCATTTGATTCATTTTTTGAACTGCCATTTCTTTAACAAAGTTAGCCTTTTCTTTGACCTGTTCGAAAACATCCTCAGGAGTTAAGTCACCGTTGTCATATTTTGATTTGTAGTCGTTAAATTTTTCAACGGCTAACTCTTTATATGTGTTCACCTTTTCCTTGGCGAGCTGATTATAATCTTCTTGATTCTCCTTATAATCTGTAATAAAATCGCTTGTTTTCTCTTTGGTTTCTTTTCCTTTTGTTGTTTTCAAAAGGTAAGCTGCAGCTGCTCCTAAAGCAGCACCAATGACTAATGTTTTTCCTAATTTTGCCATGTGATTTTCCTCCTAGACAAATCCTTATTTATTCTTTTTTTTAAATAATTTTGCGCCAATTTTACCAGTAACGTATGACTTACCGGCTGTGCTTAAAACATTACCAACGCCATTAGTTTTCTGACCAATATGACGGGCCTTGACATTCAAATCAGATACACTTTCTGACAGATCGGCAATCGCTACAAACAGCGGATCAATCGTCGAAACTTTGCCATTAACATCGTCCACTAAGACATTAGCTTTAGCTAAAATTTCATTGGTTTGAAAAAGTGTCACATTCACATCACTAGTCAAGACCTTGATGGTCTCTTGAGTTTCATCAATGGTCTCTGCAACTTTTTTCAATACCATAATCAAGTAAACTACTAAGGCAACAAAGGCTAAAGCAATGATTAAAACTGAAATACCTACTAAATTCATATGTTCTCCTATTATTTATTTACATTTTTAAGATAAAAAAGGATATCGAAATGGCGTCTGCGGTAAATCCATAGACCTAATCCAACGATAACCAACAGAGCTGATAGCCATTGTGATACTCTCAATCCTGCCAGCATAAGGCTGTCTGTTCTCATACCTTCAATCACAAAACGACCACATCCATACCATACCAAGTAAAAAAGACTGGGTTCCCCCTTTTTCAAAAGCTTGGGCTTATGTCGCAAACTGATGATGATAATGAAGCCAAGAAGATTCCATAACGATTCAAAAAGGAAGGTTGGCGTTCTATAAGCTCCGTCAATATACATCTGATTTCTGATAGCCTCTGGAAGATAATTCAAGTGTTGAACGGATTTACCAAATGCTTCTTGATTGAAGAAATTTCCCCAGCGTCCCAAGCTTTGGGCAATTAAGACACCTGGTGCAGCAATATCCAAGAAATCAACTGTATCAATTAACTGATGCCTTGTGAAAAAGTAAAGAACCAAGGCACCAGCTATTAAACCACCATAAATAGCAATCCCACCATTCCAAATCGCAAAAACTTCAGATAGATGGTTCTTATAGTATGACCATTCAAAGATAACATAATAAAAACGTGCCCCCAGAATAGCGATTGGAAAGGCAAGGAGAATAAAATCAAGAACAGAGTCTGGATTGATTTTTTTTCTCGGTGCTTCTTTCATAGCTAGATAAACAGCTAGCATTACGCCTGTAATGATACACAAGGCATACCAACGAATGTCGAAAGGTCCCAGCTTCAAGGCTGTAGGATCAATCATGTTCAGCCTCATTTCTAGAAATGAGAGCTGTTAATCGATCTTCAAATGTTTTTGTTGCGTCAAAGCCCATGAATTTTGCTCGATGGTTCATGGCAGCTGCTTCAATCACAACCGACACATTTCGGCCTGTTTTTACAGGGATACGAACGCGGGGAATTTTCACACCTGAAAATTCAATGTCTTCATTACCATTTCCGAGACGATCAAAAACTTTCCCTGGTTCATAGTTCTCAAGGTAAATAGCCAATTGAACTTGTGAAGAATCTTTAACAGCACTGGCTCCATAAAGACTCATGATATCAATAATACCAACACCACGAATTTCCAAGAGATGACGTAAAATTTCTGCTGGTTCACCCCAAAGAGTTTCTTCGTCCTTAGCATAAACATCAACACGATCATCTGCCACGAGACGGTGACCACGTTTGACCAACTCTAGTCCGGTCTCGCTCTTACCAATACCCGAGTCTCCTTGAATCAAAACCCCCATACCATAGATGTCCATAAGGACACCATGCACACTGGTCCGTTCAGCTAAACAAGAATCAAGGTACCAGGAGATTTCACCAGATAATCGACTGGTTGGTACTTCACTGGAGAGAACAGCAACGCCATTAATACTAGCCGCTTGAATGATTTCTTCCTGAATTGTCAAACCACGAGATATGATAATAGCAGGTGTCTCAGGTTTTAACATCTCACTCAAGACCTGGAAACGATTATGAGCCGTCATGGCATTTAAATAGGACCATTCTTTCATCCCTACCAATTGAACACGCTCAGGTGCATAGTAATCAAAATAACCAGTCATTTCAAGACCCGGTCTTAGAATATCTGAGGTCGTTATTTTTTTAGCCAGCAATGCATCATCTCCATAGATAACATCACACTTGATTTTATCTACCAGCATTTGAACGGTAACAGACATAAGTTCTCCTTAACTAAAAGCTTTATTTCAGAACATTATATCATATTTTCATCCAAAAGTAAGCGCTCACCTACTTTCAGAAAAAGGATTGCCATTTCTCAGAAAGTAAAACTAGTCAGCTAGAAAGGTAGCAAAACTATTTCGCCTTCTCTTATCTTCGTAAATCGTTTGATGTTACCATTGATCACTTTTTATTTTCAAAATAAGATTTCTAAACTGATAAAAGCATAGCTAGGACTCTTATGAGTAACTAACTATGCTTAAAGAGCTCTTTGGCAGATTTACCAATACCAGCCATCATTATCAGAGTCAACCGATCTAGCATTTTTACGGCGACGTTTGCTGCTGCCAAAGCGGTCTCTTTCCATATCTTCTTTATATGGTAAAAAGATGGCTAAGACAATATAGATAATAATTGGAAACTGTGCAAAGAGACAAGATATCACAAAAAGCGCCCTTACCAAATTAAGATCCCAATTGAACTTATCTGATAGACCAGCAAGAACTCCTGCCAGCACTCGACCGCGTTTCAATCGATAAAATTGATCACCCATCA
Organism: Streptococcus jiangjianxini; assembly: GCF_040225085.1. Classification (NCBI taxonomy): domain Bacteria; kingdom Bacillati; phylum Bacillota; class Bacilli; order Lactobacillales; family Streptococcaceae; genus Streptococcus; species Streptococcus jiangjianxini. Next base: position 28,329 of record NZ_JBEHGL010000022.1, read on the forward strand.
TACTCTCCTTTTGACCATCAATCTGGTCCTATATTTTCACAATATAAGTATAAATCAAAACCGAAAAAAACAAATCAGCCTTACGACTGATTTGCAGTGTTTTCCTCATTTAACTTACCATGACACTTACCACAACGGTACTTTTTAAGGTCAATCCGTCGTCTGCGAAGATAGACTTGGCCACAATTTTGACAAGCATAACTATGTCTGTAAGTAACTTCTTGAAGCTTAGGCGCAAAGCGAAGTCCATCGACTTGCTTTAACAGCTGTTTAAAGTCTCGATCTTGGTGTTTGTACCCTTTTCCCTGAAAATAAAGATGATAATGGCACAATTCGTGTCGAACGATCTGGCGAAAAATTGCTTCTCCATATACCTCCAAGTGTTTAGGGTTAAAATCCAGATGGCCATCACTAGAGAAGAATCGGCCTCCTGTCGTTCTCAGACGTTTATTCCAGTAGGCTTGGTGGCGAAAGGGCCAACCAAAGTCTTCGAGTGAGACCTGTTTAACGTAATCAGTTAGATTCACGAGGATTTACCAAAGAAAGGTTAATTTTATCACGCTCAGGATCGAGTTTTGATACCCAAACAGTTACAATATCACCAACGGAAACGACTTGGCTTGGATGCTTGACAAAGGACTTAGACATTTGTGAAATATGGATAAGACCATCCTCATGAAGACCAATATCAACGAAAGCCCCAAAATCCACAACGTTACGGACAGTTCCTTGTAGCTTCTGACCAATTGTCAAATCCTTAATATCAAGAACATCTTGACGGAGAACAGGAGCTTCAAAGTCATCTCGCAGATCGCGACCTGGTTTGAGAAGGTCTTGAATAATATCTTTCAGTGTTTCTTGACCAAGCCCCAGCTGCTCAGCTGTTTCAGCAATCGTTAAAGCTTGTAATTTAGCCTTTGCAGAGTCATCCAAATCCTTGATGTCAAGCTGTTCAAAGAGGGCTTTAACAGCGCCATAACTTTCTGGGTGCACTCCTGTATTGTCAAGGACATTCTTCGCATTTGGAATACGGAGGAAACCTGCTGCCTGTTCAAAAGCTTTAGCCCCAAGACGTGGAACCTTTTTAATTTCCGAACGAGAGGCAATCGCACCATTTTCTTCACGGTATTTGACGATGTTTTCAGATATGGTCTTATTTAGTCCTGAGACATGAGACAAGAGGGCTGGGCTTGCTGTGTTGACATTGACACCAACTTGGTTAACTACGGTATCCACCACAAAATCAAGATTTTCTGCAAGTTTTTTCTGGCTAACATCGTGTTGGTACTGACCGACACCGATGGATTTGGGATCAATTTTTACTAATTCTGCCAGCGGATCTTGTAGACGGCGTGCAATGGAAATAGCTGAACGTTTTTCAACCGTCAAATCAGGAAACTCATGACGAGCTAGTTCTGAAGCTGAATAAACAGATGCCCCAGACTCATTCACAATAACGTAAGAAACGTGTGGGTAATCTTTGAGAACATCTGCCACAAAAGCTTCGCTTTCACGGCTAGCTGTTCCATTACCAATGGCAATGATTTCAACAGCATAAGTTTGGATAAGTTCTGCCAACTCGTTTTTAGCAGCTTCTATCTTTGATTGACTTGCTGGTGGTACTGGGTAAATAACATGCGTTGTCATCAATTTCCCTGTCTGATCAACAACCGCTAATTTTGCTCCCGTACGAAAGGCAGGATCAAAACCAAGAACCACTTTGCCTTTTAGTGGCGACACCAACAGCAGGTTACGAAGGTTTTCTGAAAATAGGTTAATGGCCCCATCTTCTGCACTTTCTGTTAATTCTGTCCGAATACGACGTTCCATAGATGGAACAATTTTTTTCTTACAAGATTCTTGAACAATCTTACGAATGTAGTCATTTTTTTCTTTGAATCGAGCTTCATAGAAACGCAGCATTTTCTCAATATTGTGCTCAAAACTAACTTTCAGAATACCTAATTTTTCACCACGGTTAAGAGCAAGAACACGATAACCTTGAATGGTTTCCACAGCTTCCTCAAAATCATAATAGATTTGGAAGATTTGCTTATCGTCAGCTTCTGCATCTTTGACTTGAGACCTCAATTGGCTATTAGCCCAAATCTCACTATAAGTCCACGAGCGTAATTTATTATCGTCCGATAAGGCCTCGATTAGGATGTCACAAGCACCTGCTAGGGCTTTTTCAGCTGTTTCAAAGCCATCAGTGATAAAGCTCTCTGCTTCCTTTTCAAGATGGGGAACATTTTGTAAGATAAGACGGGCTAGCGAGAATAACCCTGCTTCACGCGCAACAGTCGCCTTGGTACGACGTTTTTCCTTATAAGGTAGATAAAGTTCCTCAACATCAGCTAACTTTCCAGCTGCTTGGATGGCTTGACGAAGTTGATCGGTTAACTTACCTTGTTCCTCAATCTTGGCAAGAACGGTCTCTTTTCGATCCGATAGAGCCGTCAAAGACTTATCCAAGTCGATAATGGCTTTGATTTGAACTTCATCAAGGTTGTCCGTTTTTTCTTTACGGTAACGAGCGATAAAAGGGATGGTATTTCCTTCTGCCGTCAAGGCTAAAACTTGTTCAATTTGCCGACTGTTTAACCCCAATTCCTGGGTAATTTTACTAAGATTTTGATTTTCCATAACTTCATTATTATAGCTTAAATAGCGTCATTTTACTAGGTCAATAAAAATAGTAACACAACAAACGCATGAAACAGATATTTCCGAATTATAGTACAGATAAAAACAGTTTATCTAAGCGTTTTTCCTATAGTAAAAACACTTAAAGATAGCTACTATTTTTGTAAATTCTGAACATTGAAATACAGGAAGCTTTATTTTCTTGCTAAAAATCCTTCATGTGTCTGTCGGGAAAGAGTAATAGACCATACACATGAAAAAATGCATGTAACTATTTTCTAGATACATACATTTTTTTCGAATAATGTCATAACGTTTGCATCAGGGTTGAATCATTCTTCATTTTCAGAGGATATGATGACACAATTCTTCATAGGTCTGGCATGCAAGAGAACGGTGCCCCTTCTCTCAGGAAAGAAAGCACAATAACTCTTTGATACAATTGAGACTTGTTACTAGCTGTTTCCTTGATTTTATGAATACTCTGATCAATTTTTTAAACTAGTTAACATCTCTATTAACGGTAGGCTGTTATCGTTTCTCTGCCAAATTGTTGCCAGATGATACCTACTACTAGACCAACTAAAGCGGGCAAGATCCAGCCCATCCCAAGTTCAAAAAATGGCAACACTTTTGCAGCAAAGGTAATGACTCCTTGAACTGGCGCTAGATCATGGATAAGTGCTGGTGTTGCATTTAATCCATCTACAATAGCTGCTAAGAGGGTAAACACAATAACCGAACGGTAAACTTTTTGTGACAAGGGTAACCAAGCCGACGCAATTCCTAGTAACATTAATACAATTGCTAAAGGATAAATGAACATCAAAACTGGGAGTGATAACTGGATAATTTGTGTCAAACCAACATTTGCAATAATAGCTGGTAGAATTGAAAAAATCATCAAATAAAAGCCATAAGGTTTACTTGGGAAAAGTTCGTTAAACGTTTCTGAGCAAGCTGTTGCCAAGCCAATACACGTTTTAAAACAGCCGAGAAAAACGATAAGCGCAAGCATAATGCTGCCAAAAGCACCAAGATAATGAGCTGTTATTTGTCCTAGTGCAATACCACCATTTTCACTCATGTCAAAACCACCTAGACTTGTGGTTCCTGCATAGGCAAGTAGCGTATAGATAAGCCCCATAAGTCCCATAGCTATCAAGCCTGACTTTGTCATCTCGATGGCAAGTGATTTTGGTTGAGTAATCCCCTTTTGCTTAAGAGCGGTAATGACAACAATACCAAAAGCTAAGCCAGCCAAAACGTCAAGTGTATTGTAACCCTCAATAAAGCCTTTTAAAAAAGGAGCCGACTGATAAGCTTGACCGACTACCGCTGTTTTGACAGCACCTAAGGGATTGATAATCACAAAGAGGAGGACAACCCCCAGCACCAATAAGAAGGCTGGATTGATGTATTTTCCAATAATATCAATCAATTTACCAGGTTTTTTTGATAGCAGATAAGCTAAACCGAAGAAAATCACCGAATAAATAGCCAGCGCTGGCGTCTTCATTCCCTCACTTAAAAAGGGGGCAAATGCAATTTCAAATGACGTTGTAGCCAATCGTGGCATTGCAAAAAAAGGACCAATCACTAAATATAATGCAATGGTGAAAAAGTAGGCAAATGGTTTAGCAACGCGACTTGCTAAATGAAAGACACCCTTTCCTCCTGAGAGGCCAATTGCCATAATGCTGAGAAAGGGAAAGCCAATAGCTGTCAATAAAAACCCTAAATTGGCTGACCAAATGTTTGCTCCTGCTTCTTGTCCCATATGGACTGGAAAAATCAGATTACCAGCCCCAAATAAGATACCGAAAAGCATTGAGCCAATGAAAAATGAATCTTTTCGTGATAGCGTTTGTTTCACATGAGTTCCTCCTAAATCAAAATTGTGCTTATTATATCATGAAAACAAATGTGAAAACAAGACTATTTTTCAAAAAAATGCAAATTTTCTAAATTTTACATCGGACTAAGATAGAGACACCTAAAAAGAAAAAATAGAAGCAACCTCAAATGCACGACATTGAGATACTTCTATTCTTTTTAACTTAAATGATAGGGTGGTAGACAGTTTTAAATGTCTTTTTTCGGAGATTAGAAGCTTACCTCTCTACTCATATTCGTGGTACTCATGGGGATTTTGCCCCTCGATACGACCCTCTTCTCCTTTGTCCAAATCAAAAATCGTTTTCATGTCCTCTTCGCTTAGCTCAAAATCAAAAATGGTCGCATTTTCGCGTTGATGAGCTGACTGAGAAGCTTTAACAACATTGATAACGCCACGTTGATAGTTCCAACGCAGAATCACTTGAGTTGTCGATTTGCCATATTTTTTAGCCAATTTTTCCAGTGTTTCATTTTCTTTCACATCGCTAATGTGCCGCCCTGTCGGACTCCAAGCTTCAGAAGAGATGCCCAGTTCTTGATGATAAGCATGTAATTTGTCATTGTTAAAATAAGGAGACATTTCAATCTGATTAACAGCAGGGATAATACCGGTCTCTTTAATAATGTTATCTAAGTGTTCTTTTTCAAAATTCGAAACCCCAATGGTTTTAATGAAGCCAAGTTTCTGGGCATCAACAAGGGCTTGCCAGGCTTCCACATAAAGACCATCCTTAGGATTCGGCCAATGAATAAGGTATTCATCCATATACGTTAGTCCCAAGCGAGCTAGCTGTTCTTGGATACTGAGCAACGCATCATCATATTTATGAAACATACCAGGTAATTTGGAAGTGATAATAAATTCAGAACGAGGTATTCCTGATTCACGAAGAGCCTGACCCACGATACCTTCATTGTGGTAATTGGTTGAGGTATCGATGGAACGGTAGCCATTTTTAATAGCTTCTAAAATCGCTAGTTTACCAACTTGTCCTTTGATATGCACCGTTCCAAATTTGATAACTGGTACTTCTTGTCCATCTCTGAGTATCACTTTAGGGATTTGTGTCATGTCTTTTCTCCTTGTCTTCAATGTTTGCCAACATTGTAACAAATAAAAGATGAAAAGAAAAAGAAAAGACTATACTTTTTAGCTTGAATCCCCTGTCTTAGTTCATATGATAAAAAGCAAAAACCTGAGCTAAAACTCAGGCCAGATTTCAACTTAATTCATTTTAGAAGATTTGCTGTCTAAAAATAATGACTTATTTCCCTTTAAAATAATCTCGAACAAGGGGAGCTACTTCTTCGCCATAGAGGCGGATGGCCTCCAACACATCTTCATGAGGCATGGATCCAATTGGCAAATGTAGCATGAAACGGTCAAGTCCAAGCGCTTCAATCAATCCGATGAGTTTTGTGGCAACATGCTCTGGGTCACCAACAAACATTGCGCCATCTGGACCAACTTGTTGCAGATAAGTCTCATAAGTCATCGATGACCAGTGTAGACAGTCTTTACCGATATTATCCGTTTCAGTCTTGGTTGGGTAGTAATAATGGTCAATAGCTAATTGATTATCCTTTTCAATCCATCCCCATGAATGGGCAGCAACTTTCATTTTACTCAAGTCATGTCCATGTCGACTAGCTATTTCACGATAAATAGCAGCTAACTGACCAAAGGCTTTGGGATTGCCACCGATCGTCGCATAGGCGATAGGTAAACCACGCTCCGCAATTTTAACCGTTGAATCCAAGTTTCCACCTGTCGCCACCCAAATCGGAAAGTCTTCTTGAGTAGCTCTTGGGTAGACAGAGGCTCTCTCCACCGTTTGGGTATGTTTGCCCGTCCAACTTAGTTCAGTATTGTCGCGTATCTTGATGAGCATATCCAGTTTCTCATCAAATAATTCATCGTAATCCCTTAAATCGTAACCAAAGAGTGGGAAGGATTCAATAAATGAGCCGCGTCCAGCCATGATTTCTGCACGACCGTTTGACAGGGCGTCAATAGTCGCAAACTGTTGGTAAACACGAACAGGATCATTAGAAGACAAAATAGTCACCGCGCTCGAGAGACGAATACGCTTGGTATTAACTGCTCCTGCTGCTAAAACAATCTCCGGTGCTGACACCGCAAAATCTTCACGATGGTGTTCACCAATAGCATAAATATCCAAACCAACCTTATCAGCTAACTCAATTTCCTCTACTAAGTTTCGAATTCGTTTGCCGTGGCTTAAAAGTTCACCTGTTTTTTCCAAGGGAGTTGTCTCGCCAAAGGTTGTGATTCCTAGTTCAATAGTCATTGATCATACCTCAATTCTTTGTCTTGACATCATTTTATTACTAACTAGTTGCATTATCAAGAGAAGCGTCTTGAGATAAAAAGAGCATCAGTTCTCACCAATAATGCCATCTACTTTACCACCTAGCATTGTCGGAACATTCATGACATTTCTAACAGATTCGAAATTAAAAAAGAGATAATGTCCAAAAAATATATGCTAAAAGACCACTCGGATAAGGCACGAGTGGATGTAAGAATGACAATAATCAAGGATAAAAGCACTTTCTTACTTTATTTCAAGTAAGAGCAAGACAGGATCATCTCTTTTTTAAACCTCAGCTTTTTCTTGATTTGATAGATAAGAAAAGGAGTTTATCAGATTGAGGAAGAACAGGATTAGCTCCATAAACAGGATTCGTCATAACCTTTATCACCAACTTTGTCCACAACAATAACTCAACATTAAAGTGATAGAGCAATTTCCCTATAACACTTTTCTTGTCTTTCCTTCGGTATGACGATATTCCTATTTCATTCAAGAGTTTTTTCTCTTCCAATCGCTTATAGTCATCTTGTGGTACTTATGTCTCTTATCTTAGTGAGCCTGCTAACGATTGAGCCAACATCTGTAATGGCGCTAGATGACCACGCTCAACACTAGGATATTTGGCCAACCATAATCCTAAGTCAATAACCGACTTTGGGGCCTCATAACGATGACAAACCAGATAAAGAGAAATCGATTGGCTAAGCTGCGCCGCAACCGCCGAAACGTCACGCTTCGTTTTGACCTTCTCTAGCTCACTCAACCATATAATTCTCAAATAATAAATTTAAGTCACCATTTCTTTGCACCTGATGATCGTTTAGCACTGTCATCAATCCATTTTTCAATTCTGCTTTTAATTTCTTAGACATTAGTTTCCCTTTTCACTCAAACTATTCTGTATTCTTTTTGAAACGTTTTTTCAGAAATGACACGATGATTGGTGACATCAAGATAGTCACCTGGATAGGCTAAGACATACATCCCGTAGCCACCAAATCCGCCTGCCATCGTACCAACGGCGCCTGTTTTAGCATTCTCAATTGCTGATGGTTGTAAAGCAGCCATCAAAATCCTAACATGATTATCAATCCAAACCATAATGTTTTTATCAAAAGCTTCTTGAACCCAGTCTGGATAAGGTTCCATTCGATTAACTTTCCAAACCAAAACAGGTTCATTTCTATATAAAATAGTCATCTGAAATCTCCTAAAATTATTTACCAAGCCCCCACAAACCTATGCTCATCAGTCCCTTGGCGATATTTGAATATTTTTCACCACGATAGGCAATCTCCCGATAAAGCCTTGCAACATTTGGAGATAATTTTTTATAGTCTTTAAGATTTTTCACTGCCAGCTGTCGCAAATCCTCCGCAAGCCGCATCATACTAACTTGGTAGTCACTACCACGCTCCAAATCAGACATAAAAGCCCGTAAAATATCTCTTTCTTCTTGACTGACTGAAGGGTCTAAAATCAGATTATAAACCCTAATCAACATTTGTTCTCTATCATTAGTCATTGACTTATCTCCTATACACTCATTTTGTCTTATTCAATAAGTATACCACCAATAAGTAGTATTTTCTTTAAAAATCCTAAACAGTCATTTGAATCGGTTACACTAAACTAAACAGAATTTAACCAATTCATATTGTAATGTCCCTCTAACTCTCATCCCCATCTCCTTAAAACATTAACTTTCTAGCCTTCTCACCCCCGTATAAGTCAGAGAGAACAGTATCCCTAAACAAACCAAACGAACAATGGAAATCAACATACTATTCATCATAAAACTATCTAAAAAGAAGCTATCGTGACTAGAGAGTTTTAAAAGCAAAGTATCTAAGCCACTAGTTGACACAGAAAATAAAGTGAGTAGCTTATTTATGATACCTGATGGGAATACTTGAAGTAAAAATTCTATTGCAAATACAAAACCTACTGAGACTACAAAAGTCACCATGGAAATTCTTGTTTTACTGGACATAAAGAATGTCATTCCTAAAACAAAAAGAAGCCCTATAAAATGATACACTGCTAGCCAAGAGAGAGTTCCTACCAGATTCATAGCTACTGGAAAGGCTAAAATTGTTGAAAATGGAGTAATCCAGTGCAAATTCATCTGCACACTCGTATCCCAACCACTAAATCCAAAATATAAAGCAAATACAGAAAGGACAACTGCATAAAGTCCGATAAAACTAAACACCGTAATATATAAACTTGCAATAAACTTAGCAATAGTCAACTGATTTCTTCCCTTTTTGGTTGTGAGTAAAAGATTATCCATCTGCCTTGATTGATCCTCTGAAAAAACAGCTGAGCAGATAAAGACAACAAACAAAATCAGTAGTAAAAAGCTACTATTCAACACTGTAAATAAATAATCCCACGGAGCAAAATTCCCAAACTTCAACTGATCTAACTCTAAAGCTGATCCAAGTTGTTCTTTTGTCTGTAATTGAACAGGATCAAATACCATGCCATCTATTGTATTATTTTGAGCCGCTTCGTTGACTGAAATTAAATAATCTCTGGAGCCTACAGTCAATTCCGCCAAGGCAGATTGTGAAACATCATTATAGAATCCCACAGCTCCATATTCTTTCTTTTCAGCGATATAATCTTGAAAAATCTGATTGACTAAATCATCTGTTAGAATCCCAGTGTGCTTCTCCGCTATCTTTTGATTGAGTTCAACTGCTTCGTATCCAGACACACGAGTATTAGAAACTTGTGCAATCGGACTTTTCAAAAAATACATATAAAATAGGCCTGATAAGCCTAATAATAAGACGATGAAAGCTCCTAACACCGACTTCTTTTTCAAAAGTTTTTTTAATTCAAAAGGAATAAGTGACATCATAGAATAGCCTCTTCTCTAAAGTAATACAAATAAAGATCTTCCAAGCTCGATGCTACAGCTTGAGCTGTTGTACTAGGTCTCTGGTCGCTAACAATCCTTAAAAGCACACCTTCTGACAATAACCGTTCATTAACAACTACAAAGTGTTGCATAAACTGACTACGTTCCTGCTCAGATACTAACACCTCCCAACTTTTCCCTTCAATCAAGGACAAGAGTTGATTGCTCGAACCTTTTTCTCTAATTTTCTTATCTTTTAAAATCAAGATTTCCTTAGCTATCGCTTCTAAATCTGATACGATGTGAGTGGAAAGAATGACAATACGGTTGCTAGACAGTTCACTGATAAGATTTCGAAATCGAATCCGTTCCTTGGGATCTAGCCCAACTGTTGGCTCATCTAAGATTAAAATCTTAGGATGATTGAGTAAAGACTGAGCAATCCCTAAACGTTGCTTCATCCCACCAGAGTAAGAAGCAATTCTCTTCTTTTTGACATCCGATAAACCAACCAAGTCTAATAACTTTTCAGACTCTTTCTTAGCCTCACCTTTCTTCATTCCCTTCAAATCAGCCAGATAAAGCAAAAAATCTAAACCAGAAAAACTAGGATAATAGGAAAAATGTTGCGGTAAAAAGCCTAGATACTGATAATAGTCTTGTGACTGCGGTTTTCCATTAAAGAAGATCTCCCCTTTACTTGGCTTTAATAAGTGACAAATTATATTTAACAGCGTTGTTTTTCCAGCTCCATTGGGTCCCAAAAGCCCGTAAACACCTTCGGTAAATTCCACAGAAATATCCTCGAGAACCTTCTTATCTCCATAAGATTTATTAATATTTTTTAGCTCTAATTTCATCATATACTCCATTATTATAAAACAGACCAGCATAAAACGCTGGTCCATCACCTAAAACCTGTATTCACATTCTAAAATACCCCAAATATAGTCGTTATTTTGTAAAAGTAAATCAAGTCCTTTTTTTATAAAAACATTAGCGTTTTTTTATTTAGACATTGAATTAATGCAAATACAGGTTCTTACTGATTATTTCTATCAACCATGGTATACAGAGCAAATCTATCCAGGATAGTTAACCATATGAGCATTAGCATTATCTTGAGCAGTTCTATAGAACAAATGCCAAGCACTTACAGTCCCATCATTACAACGCCAACGATAACCGACACCACCTTGCACAATCATCATTTCTTCTTCAGTCAATTTTTTCATGGTAGTTTCCTCCAATAGTTTTTCTAGTCTATAATGTCTAAAGGTAGCACTTCAACAATAATTTCACTTTACTGAAATGGTAGTTAATGCTAACTACCGTAGTTCATAAGAACATGATAACCATCTCCCTTCTTGGTTGATAAACATCCACCCAATGTTATTATTTTAGGTAATGTTTGAAAATCTTTTATGTTTACTATAAGTTCTAATGAAATCCGAAGAAAATTACTAATAAATTACATAGTGGTCTCAAAACTGTTTTAAATCATAACTTTCCATTCGTTCTATCAATAATATCTCCAAATTCACCTAATACATACATTCCGTATCCTATATAACACTCATTGTGTACCCAATTAGGATCTAAGGTTGGTATAGTGAATCGGTTACACTAAACTAGACAGAATTTATAAAGTGTTCTATAGTAATCAAAAATAGGAGAAATTTATGTCTAGAAAAGTACGTCGTCAATTTAGTGATGACTTTAAGCAACAAATCGTTGACCTTCACAATGCCGGTATGAAACGTAGCGAGATCATCAAAGAATACGATTTAACCCCCTCAACCTTCGACAAATGGGTGAGACAAGCCAAAACAACTGGTTCCTTCAAATCGATTGATAATCTAACAGAAGAACAACGAGAGCTAATAGCCCTTAGAAAGCACAATAAAGAACTCAAAATGCAGCTAGACATCCTAAAGCAAGCGGCAGTGATTATGGCACAAAAAGGCAAATAATCACTGCTAACAAGGATAAATACAGCATTTCAGCCATGTGTCG
>NZ_JBEHGL010000023.1:0-30299 GCF_040225085.1 Streptococcus jiangjianxini
TATTTATCCTTGTTAGCAGTGATTATTTGCCTTTTTGTGCCATAATCACTGCCGCTTGCTTTAGGATGTCTAGCTGCATTTTGAGTTCTTTATTGTGCTTTCTAAGGGCTATTAGCTCTCGTTGTTCTTCTGTTAGATTATCAATCGATTTGAAGGAGCCAGTTGTTTTGGCTTGTCTGACCCATTTGTCGAAGGTTGAGGGGGTTAAATCATATTCTTTGATGATCTCGCTACGTTTCATACCTGCATTGTGAAGGTCAACGATTTGTTGCTTAAAGTCATCACTAAATTGACGACGCACTTTTCTAGACATATCTTTTCTCCTGTTTTTGATTACTATAGAATACTTTATAAATTCTGTCTAGTTTAGTGTAGCCGATTCATAAGCGAAAGCAACAATCAATCCCTTGGTTTTTTTAGTCACTTTGCCTGAGTTAAGCTCATCAATTTTAACTTGGAAATGATTGATATTCTCTTCTAAATAGTTTAGATATGCTGGGACATCCAGGTAAGCCAACATGAACTTAGCTCGTTCACCGAGGTACTTTTTTAATAATTGAAAGAATTGAAAATCTTGAACTGAAAAATTCTTTCGCTTACCGGTTTTGGATAATATATTATAAAATTCATCAAGCCTTGATTGGTCCAATTCGACGACTTTGACCTCTAAAGCTTTGAATTTTTTGATATCTCGTTTTAGAGAAGGTGGAAATGATTGGACGATATCATCTATGTTAGAAAAATGAGTAAGGTTCTTTACGAAAGCTTGTCCCATTCCATTAGACATGTCTTCAATATTAATGTCTCTGGTAAACCCAAGACCCTGGAGTGTCGAGATGGTATCCATTTGGATTTGATCGGATGCGATTTCTAATGCTTCATTTTTGATTTGATTGATGATAAAAGGATGAATCATTAAATGAATGGCTTTATTTTTTTTGACATGTTGCTCTAAGCAACTAATAGCAGCTTCAACTTGTCCTTGATTTTGATAGTTTAATAGAGGGCCTTGAACAACAAGAGCCTCAGTAAAAACTTTATATTTTCTTCGGTAGTTTAGGATGGCCTGCCCGACAATGTTATTGTTTTCAACGAAAAGTAGACGTTCTACTTTTACAAAGTTATGGCGTTCTTCTTGGAGTTGAGATATTTCAGAAGATTGCAGGAAGTTGGCATTGTCATAGTTTTCTTGCGTAAGTCGATACTCATCGTCAGAAACAATTTTAATTTTCATTATTACTCCTTATCAATAGTTGAATTACAAGCGTCCTGTTATTTTTTTGAATTGTTTAATGAAGCGATATTTTCTTGGTTTTGGATAATAATTGAAACTGCCCGGGCGTCTTTCAATATAACCATTGAAATTTTGTTTGAAGCGTAGAACACCATCTGACCCATCGAATGAGCCAGCAATTCCTAGGAAGTTGTAGACTGGAATGCCTCGCTTGATACTTTCTTTCATAGCATATTCTTGAAGAAGAGCAGGAGCGTAGAATTTATTGAATTCAGGGTATGAGCCGCTAAAGAAGTAGGTTGTTTCTTGTGGAGTAAAGATGAATAGGCTAGCAGCTAGAACTTGGTCCTCATTGCCATATTGGTCAATTAACTGTTGTGCCTCTTTTTTACGAGTTATAAAAGTTTGCTCTAGTTTCAGGATCTGCTGCAATTCTTTTTTCTTTTTGGCAGAATTTGGATTTTCAGATAAATCATTTTCAATGGATTGCAGCTGTTCTAATACTCGCTGATGTTCTGAGTTGACCTGATTGAGATAATCTTTAAAGTTTAAAGTCGCAGCAATGAATTCGGCTCGCTCTTCAAAGCTATCATATAATTTTTGATAATAATCAAGGGGTTTATCGTTATATTTTCGACGCTCGGATGTCGCAGTGGTAATTTCTTTAAAAATAGTTAATTCTTCTCGGTCTAACTTATGTAGTTTAATTCCAAAAGTATTGGCTTTCTTTACGAGCCCTTTTCCTTTTTTACTAAAGCTGTTGATGAGTTCTGATGTTTTAATATTTTTCAAAGATTTAACATAATGCCAATCACTGGTTTCGAAACCAGTGGTTAACCCTTGGAATTGATAACCAGCTTTTTCAAAAATATCAAGTAATTCTTGATTTTGAGGTGATATTTCATTACCGTTATCGTCATAATTTTGATAACTGTCATAAGGTTTTACAGCAAGCTCGATGGTATTATTATCTTTTACAAATTCTTTTAAGCCTTCAAGGAAGGGTAGGAGGTATTGGCTATCATCAAAGACTGGACCATAGTGGATTTCTGAGTAAAGGCCACCCGCTACGGGTGTGCTGTATACGATTGCTGCAACTTGAACAAGATCATTATCATCGACATAGCCAACTGGAGATACATGATAGCCTCTTTTTTCTAGAAGTGCTCCCATCTCAGAAGATTGTTCAAAATTTCGGTGTTTTGCGCGATTGACAAAATGATCAAATACGTCCCAGGTTAATACTTTAACAGGCATTTTAACGTTTGCTCCTTAATTTTTTTCTTAAAATATAGGCGGTATTGGATAGGTGATAAAGGAGTGGATTGACAGGTATGTTGAATTCGCCGATAAACTCTTCAATCATCGGGTTCAATTTTGATTTAAATCGGTATAGGCCACCATCTAACTGGTTTTCAATCCCCCCCATATTTTGCCATTTGACTCCTTTCTCAAAGGCATGCTGTGCTGTTTCAAACCAGGTGATCAAAGGAGCATTATATTGTTTATAATCTTCATCCATACCAGCATAGATGTTTTCTGAAGTTTGACCATAATTAAGTGATAGTGTTGCTGCTAGTGGCACAATATCTTGACCTTTTTCAAGTTTTTCTGTAAAGAATGCTATATCTTTTTGATGGCGTTTAATCTCATTTTCTGTTGCGTTTACTTTGTTTTGGCGCGTTTCTTCTGTAAAGGTTTTCTGGAGATTTAAAGCGTTATTTAGTGCTGTCTGTGCTTGTTCTAATCTTTCGTTAAGATTTAGCCTAGCCATGGTAATATAAGCATCATTGCCATATGTTTTTAGTAATTTTTCGTAATAATCTTGACCACGAAGATGGATATGTTTACGGTCTTCGGTTTTTTTCATTAATTTAGCAAAATCATCCACCAAGTCCAGTCCGCCAAAAACAATCTCAACTCCTTTGTTTCGTGATGAGCGGATAGTTTGACGGATTTTTTTAGGCAAAGTAGATTCTGAAAAACCTTCCGAGTATATATTGGCTTGAAAACGAGGTTGGATATTTTGAGCTAAATCTTCCGTTCGACCTGTCCAATAAGCGCCAGCATCCGTTAAATTTTTAATAACCTCATGGCCCAATGCTTTATCGTTTGGTTCTTCATCGACTTTATGATCAGCCAAAAGAATGAAAGGATCGCATTTGATAAAGACGGCTTTTTTCTTTTTGCCATATTTCTTTAAGTTGTCAATAACAAACGTCAACAATTCTTTATCAGTATAATCCATAACTGGCCCACGTGGGCTATAAATCATTGTAAATCCAAGTGGTAGTGGCTGAATGAGTACGGAAGCCACTGCGACCAATTGATCATTTTTGTAGAAACCAATACGATCGTTTCCCCAAGTATCTTTAATATTAGCCCAGGAACTAGATTGCAGTATATTAGTCAGCGGATGCTTGATGACAAATCGATCGTGTTCCTCGGCAGAAATCCCAATTTTTACGGAATATGTCATTAGTTTAATACCCACTCTCTAATAGCATGTGCGACACCAGATTCTTCATTGGATTTGGTGATGTATTTGGCAATTTTCTTGAGTTCTGGCACACCGTTTTCCATCACAACAGGCGTTCCTACAACTTCAAGCATGGCACGATCATTTTCCTCATCACCAATAGCCATAGTCTCTTCCATAGAAATGTCAAGCTGTTTAGCAAGTGCTTTGATAGCATTACCTTTGCTGACACCTTTATCGACAACTTCAAGGTAGAATGGTTTGGACTTAACTAACATGAAGCGATTTGCAAAATCTTCTGGAATGTTAGCAATCGCTGCGTCAAGAACCTCCGGTTCATCAATAAACATGATTTTAACGATTTCTTTATTTGCCATTTCCTCTGGTGTGCGGTAGTAAACAGGCATATCCACCAGGGTTGCTTCATGGATAGTGTATTTTCCAATATCGCGGTTGGCTGTATAAATACCGTCTTTCGTAATGGCGTGCATGTGAACGCCGAGTTTTCTAGCCATTAGCTCGATGTCAAGATATTCTTCATATGAAAGAGGGACCTTGACAATATCAGAACCTGTATCTGTTTCTTGAACCAGTCCACCATTGAAGGTAATGACATAATCACCTTTGTCACGCAGATTGAGTTCATCAAGCATTGTTGTAACCCCGGCAATAGGACGTCCTGTTGTGATGATAATTTTAACACCAGCTGCTTTAGCATCCTGAATGGCAGCAAAAACTTCGGGTGTGATTTCTCTGTTTTCATTTAATAAAGTGCCATCGATGTCAATGGCAACTAGTTTAATAGACATAATCGTCTCCTTTTTCAGAAAAGTGTTTCCAATCTAGTTTACTAAAAAACTGCCATTTTGTCATGGCAGAGCTTAGATTATGGGGTGCTGATCAGATGCCCATTAGCGATAAATTTTTGGAACTTTATCTTATCTTGGGTAAAGAGATCATTTGTTTGTAACATTTCTTTTGGAAAGTAAAATCGTCGGTCACCATGGATATTCCCCGATAAAGATGCTACTAGTGGTGATAAGGCTGATAACTCTTTTTTGCTGCCATCTTTTTCAGCGATGTCTATCTGCGTACGTGGTTTATTGCTTTTAGGTTTATAGACATCGTAAGGCAAGTCTAGATTGATGTGAATGCCTGTATAATAATCAGGATCGAATCCGGTCTGTCGTACTAATTTTATCATATCATTTAACTGCGACGCATTTTTTTCATCAAAACTAATCGATGTTAAGAGTTTACGATTGACGAAACGGTTAGCCAAGTCTTTTAGTATGCTGTCTTCGCTAGTTATCCATGTTTGGAAATAGGTATTCATGACCCCATCATCTAGGGCTAGGTAATTAGCTAAACTAGGATTTTTTTCGAAGAATGGGATGAGATTTGGAGATGTTTGTTGAAAGTATTCTGGATGATTTTGATAAAGAAATTTAGCACGTTTTAAAAGATTTTGTAAGAGAACTTCCATCGCACGGCTAGCTGGATGGAAATAAACTTGCATATACATCTGATAGCGACCAATTAGGTAGTCTTCAACAGCGTGCATGCCATTCTTAGCAAAGACAATACCATTTTCAACAGGTTGAATAACGCGTAAAATCCTTGTTAAATCAAATTGTCCGTAGGAGGTGCCAGTGTAGTAGGAGTCTCGAAGTAAGTAATCCATGCGGTCGCAGTCGATTTGGCTGGAAATGAGTTGAACAACCTGTTTGTTAGCATAGGTATGGTCGATGACACTAGCGACTTTTTCTGGGAAATCAGGCGAGACTTGACGCAGGATAGCATTGACTTCGGTTTCTGGATTAGTAATGATTTCCTGTGTGTAGGCTTCGTGGTCTGTTTCAAAGAGTAATTCGAAGGTATGAGAATAGGCACCGTGTCCAATGTCATGAAGCAAGCCTGCTACCATTGTAATGAGAGATTCTTTGGGATTCCATTTGTCAGCGTATTGTTGTTCGAAAATCTCTGTGACACGACGGGCAATATCATAGACACCTAGACAGTGGGAGAAGCGGTTGTGCTCGGCTCCGTGAAAAGTATAAGAAGTTGTAGGGACTTGTTTAATACGACGTAGGCGTTGGAATTCTTTGGAATCGATTAATTGTGCAATGATAGGCTCTTTCACATGGATGTAATTGTGGATGGGATCGCGGAAAACTTTTTCTTTCATAGCATATCCTTTCATTGGCATAAGTTGATTTTATTATAGCAAAAATTGCTAGAATCCTCATAAATTGGTACAATGTAAAGACAAAATTGAAGGAAGTTTTTATGAAAATTATCATTGATAACAAAATTATGATGGATCAGGACCTTGATGTGGTACATGAGGAAGCAGATGGGGAGTATAAGGAAAAAGGTGAGTTTTCTTATCTCATTTATACTAATTCGGAAAAAGAACGTGTTGTCTTGAAGTTTAATGCCGATAAGTTAACGGTAACGCGCTTTAGCAATCCTCAGAGCATTATGACATTTGAAAAAGATCAATTTGCCGCAGCTCAAATCCCGTCTCCCTTAGGATTGCAGCGTTTGGTTACTAAAACCACACAATTTGAACTGAATCAATCTGCTCAGGAGTTAACACTACATTACCAACTGTTACCCCATCCCGAAGCAGAAGAAGCCTTGGCAGACTATCAGATGCGGTTGAGGTGGAAAGAATAGTTTTAGAATTCGTTCCATAATTCTTGTTTTTTTAGTGTTTTTTCTGTATAATAGCGCTATATCAAGGGAGTAGCCGACGATGGTCATATCGTGTCAGTGATATGGTGTCATCGTGATTATGTCGTCATTTCGAAACGTTTGTTTCCGGCATAATCTTAATTTGCGAGACTTGTTTAAAAAATAAACAGGTCTTTTTCTATTGAGGAAAGACCAAGGAGGAGAAAAAGTGTCAAAAGAACAAAAACGTCAAGCGTTTTACACTCAGTCTGAGGACTCTGTTCTTGAAGCTCTTGAGACAAACAAGGAAGGTTTGACAAGTACTCAAGCGGAGCAACGTTTGTCAGAGTATGGTCGTAATGAATTAGAAGAGGGTGATAAGAAGTCGCTTTTCCAAAAATTCTTGGACCAATTTAAAGACTTGATGATTATCATTTTGTTAGCAGCTGCAGCACTTTCAGTGATTACTGAGGGGATGCACGGTTTAACAGATGCTTTAATTATCTTATTCGTAGTTGTCATTAACGCTGCATTTGGTGTTTACCAAGAAGGACAGGCAGAAGCAGCTATTGAAGCACTTAAGTCAATGTCTAGCCCATTAGCGCGTGTTCGTCGTGATGGACATGTTAAGGAAGTTGATTCTAAAGAATTAGTTCCTGGTGACATCGTCTTACTTGAAGCAGGTGATGTTGTTCCAGCGGATATGCGCCTTTTGGAAGCTAGCTCTTTGAAAATTGAAGAGGCTGCCCTTACTGGTGAGTCAGTGCCAGTTGACAAGTCTTTAGATGTTGAATTAGCTGAAGATGCTGGTATTGGTGACCGTGTTAATATGGGTTACCAAAACTCAAATGTTACCTACGGGCGTGGTATCGGTGTTGTTACCAACACTGGTATGTTTACTGAAGTTGGTCACATTGCCAACATGCTCCAGAATGCTGATGAAACAGATACACCTTTAAAACAAAACTTAAATCAATTGTCTAAAATCTTGACAGTTGCTGTCTTGGTTATTGCGGCTGTTACCTTTGCAGTTGGTGTCTTCCTTCGTGGTGAAAGCCCACTTGAAGGTCTCATGATTGCGGTTGCTCTTGCTGTTGCTGCTATTCCTGAAGGTTTGCCAGCCATCGTTACGGTAGTCCTTTCACTCGGGACACAAGTCTTGGCTAAACGTAACGCCATTATTCGTCAATTGCCTGCTGTTGAAACACTTGGTTCAACAGAAATTATCGCATCAGATAAGACCGGTACGTTGACAATGAACCAAATGACTGTCGAAAAACTCTATACTAGTGGCACTCTTCAAGACGCCAAGGATGAATTAGAACAGTCAAATATGGCTTTGCGCATTATGAACTTTGCCAATGACACCAAAATTGATGAGTCTGGTAAATTGATTGGTGATCCAACAGAAACAGCTCTTGTTCAATTTGGTTTGGACCACAAGTTTGATGTTCGGGATACTCTTGAAAAGGAACCACGAGTTGCCGAATTACCATTTGATTCTGATCGTAAACTCATGTCAACAGTACACCAATTGGCAGATGGTCAATACCTTGTTGCTGTAAAAGGTGCCCCAGACCAATTGCTTAAACGTGTAACTAAGATTGAAGACAATGGTCAAGTGCGTCCTATTACGGATGCTGATAAAGAAGCCATTCTTGCTACCAATAAGTCTCTTGCTAAACAAGCCCTTCGTGTTCTCATGATGGCTTACAAATATGAAGCAAGTGTGCCTGTTATGGAAACTGAAGTGGTAGAAAATGACTTGGTATTTGCTGGCTTAGTTGGGATGATTGACCCAGAACGTCCAGAGGCTGCCCAAGCGGTTAAAGTGGCTAAAGAAGCTGGTATTCGTCCAATCATGATTACGGGTGACCACCAAGACACTGCTGAAGCAATTGCTAAACGTCTCGGTATTATTGATGCCAATGACACAGAAGATCATGTCTTTACTGGTGCTGAACTTAATGAATTATCTGACGAAGAGTTCCAAAAGGTCTTCCAACAATATTCGGTTTACGCCCGCGTATCACCAGAACATAAAGTTCGTATCGTTAAAGCTTGGCAAAATGAAGGTAAAGTTGTTGCTATGACTGGTGACGGTGTTAATGATGCGCCATCACTGAAAACAGCTGATATTGGTATTGGTATGGGAATTACTGGTACAGAGGTTTCTAAAGGTGCTTCTGATATGGTTCTTGCTGACGATAACTTTGCAACAATTATCGTCGCTGTGGAAGAAGGACGTAAAGTCTTCTCAAACATTCAAAAAACCATTCAATACTTGCTTTCAGCTAATATTGCTGAAGTTATGACAATCTTCCTTGCAACCTTGTTTGGATGGGATGTTCTTCAACCGGTTCATCTTCTTTGGATTAACTTGGTAACGGATACTCTTCCAGCCATTGCCCTTGGGGTTGAGCCTGCTGAACCAGGCGTGATGACCCACAAACCTCGTGGACGCAAATCAAGCTTCTTTGATGGTGGTGTGAAAGAATCCATTATCTATCAAGGACCACTTCAAGGTTTACTTGTTCTTGCTGTTTATGGTTTTGCTCTTAAATTCCCAGAACACACCACATACGCTGACATTCATGCAGATGCATTGACAATGGCGTACGTGACGCTTGGTTTGATCCAATTGGTACATGCTTATAATGTTAAGTCTGTTTACCAATCTGTTTTCCAAGTTGGTCTCTTTAAGAATCGCTTGTTCAACTGGTCAATTCCAATTGCCTTTCTCTTACTCATGTCAACAGTGGTCGTTCCAGGATTTAATAACTTCTTCCACGTGGCGCATTTATCAGCGACACAGTGGTTAGTAGTTGTTATCGGAAGTTTAATGACATTGGTTGTCGTTGAAATTGTGAAAGCAATCCAACGTGCCACAGGTCAAGATAAAAACGCCATTTAAGAGATAAACTAAAAAAATCAGATTGAAGAAAAAGTCCATTTTGGACCTTTTCTTCAATCTTTTTCTTTATGTTGGAACATGAAAACCTCTTAGAAATACAGTCATATCAATAGTAAGCGTCCAATAACGAGGTATATTGAAAAATATTCCAACGTAAGTTGACTCTGGAATGTTTTCGACTAACAGTATACTGGAGGAGTGAGAGGATGACTAGATACCTCGTTATGGCGCGTTTACGTCTTATAAAAAAGGAACGAGATAGAATTCTGCTCAATAGAAAACTATCCTGTTCCTTTTTATGTTTGGTGTCAAACTTTTGCCCCAGACTCTTTTTAAGTGCTTTTAACCAGTCTATATCTGGGGATGATACAGTTTAATAGGAGCAGTAAGAGTAAAATGAACTGCGTAGGCAAATAGTCAGCATTAGTGAACAGTATGTTGAACTGTAGTCCGAGGCAAATGAGGAGTATTAATTCTAAGGCAAGCCACCATGGATTAGTCTTCATGATAATCTGATCACCATCAGCAACTTGGCATTTAGTCAAAATCCCCCAGCCTAAGCTGAGTGTTGCAGGAGTGTCTGGCACATCCAAACTGATTTG
Organism: Streptococcus jiangjianxini; assembly: GCF_040225085.1. NCBI lineage: Bacteria > Bacillati > Bacillota > Bacilli > Lactobacillales > Streptococcaceae > Streptococcus > Streptococcus jiangjianxini. The sequence continues at coordinate 9,909 of NZ_JBEHGL010000023.1, forward strand.
CTGGTCTTTGTAAAGTTTTCCCTGATAGATGCGATTAAGGTAGATATCACTCGGACGATAGCGACCATCCCAGGTTTTTCGAATAAGAGTAATTGACAAGAGCCTTCCCTCCTTTGTCTAATCTGATAAGCTTTCCATGAAAAGGGTATCAAAAAAGAGATTAGAAGTCAAAAATCGTTAGCGACTGTCGGAATTCTTCTTCAAGCTGTTGTCGGGTAAAGTTTTTAAAGTCGGGTAATTTTTTGACCAGATTGTACCTTTTTGACAAATTCCATGTCCCTGTCGGATTGAGTTCTGGATGATGGTTGACATAATCGATGGTTAAATCCCACTCGCGCCGGTAACCTAAGGGGCGAGAGTGATAGGTGATGCCATCAATCGTTTGACTGCCATAGGAACGGTGGGCATGACCAAAAACGACATCTTTTACACCGTGTTTGACAAAAAGATTATGGAAATCTTGGCTACCTAAAAAGGCATTGAACGGAACTAATCTTGGGTGTGTCATAAGGAACTTACGATGAGGAACAAAGTGAAGCGCAATTAAGGTTATTTCAGGGTGCTTAGATAGGGTAATATCTAGTGTCTTGAGAGTGTCACTGGTTAGTTCATGATCCGTTTTTCCCCTATTTAATCGCCTGTCAAACCAAAAACGATTTTTAAAAGCAAGGTTTTCATTGCGCGTTTTCTGAGGATGAAAGCTATAGTCATACCAGCCGTGAAAAGCTAAGAAGGATTTATCATTAATTTTATGAATCTTAAAGTCTAAATGCTCAATCTCAGTTTCCGTCAAATCTAACATATCATGATTCCCCAGATTATAAGTAACAGGTAGATGCTGCTGGAGGGTATCGAGAAAGGGAAGAGATACCTCATAGTGGTGGTTGGAAATGTCTCCGGCAATGTGAAGGTGGTCAATCTCTTCTTCTTTGAGCAGGTCTATCAGTGTGTTTACTTCGAAGTCGGTGAAATGATTGAGGTCAATGTGGAGGTCACTCATAAAAGCTAGTTTTGTCATAAAACTATTGTACCTTTTTTAAGCTGATTTGACACAAACTTGTTACTGATCTGACTTGCTATCAACATGATTTTCACTTAAAATAATAGCATGGATATTAAGGTGGAAATTCAAAAACTGGCCAAAGAGATTGGCATTTCAAAGATTGGATTTACAACTGCCGATGATTTTGATTATTTGGAAAAGACCTTACGATCTGGTGTTGAGGAGGGCCGGACAACTGGTTTTGAGCACAAGGTCATTGAGGAGCGGATTAAACCTAAGTTGTCTTTGGAGTCTGCTAAGACCATTATCTCAATAGCTGTTGCTTATCCTAATAAATTACCGGTAAAACCTCCTAAAACTCAGTATAAACGTGGGAAAATCACGCCTAATTCTTGGGGACTAGATTATCATTATGTCCTTCAGGACAAACTTAATCGTTTGGCACAAGGGATTGAAGAGTTGACCGAAGGTTTTGAATATAAGGGCATGGTTGACACTGGGGCACTTGTGGACACTGCTGTGGCCAAAAGGGCTGGTATCGGCTTTATTGGTAAAAATGGTTTGGTTATCTCTAAAGAATTCGGGTCTTATATGTATCTGGGGGAGTTGATTACCAACTTAGAGATTGAGCCTGATCAGGAAGTGGATTATGGCTGTGGCGATTGCACCCGCTGTTTGGAGGCCTGTCCGACGTCTTGTCTCATTGGGGATGGGACGATGAATGCTCGCCGCTGCTTGTCTTTCCAAACTCAGGACAAGGGCATGATGGACATGGAATTTCGTAAGAAAATCAAGACGGTCATTTATGGTTGTGATATTTGTCAGATTTGTTGCCCTTATAATCGCGGGATTGACAATCCACTTGCTAGTGAGATTGATCCAGAATTAGCCCAGCCCGAGTTGATTCCCTTTTTGGAATTGACGAATAAATCCTTCAAAGAACAATTTGGCATGATTGCAGGTTCGTGGCGTGGGAAAAATATCTTGCAGCGTAATGCCATCATCGCTTTGGCTAACGCTCATGATCGTAGTGCGGTTGTTAAATTAGTGGAAATCATTGATAAGAATAACAATCCTATTCACACAGCGACAGCCATTTGGGCACTGGGTGAGATTGTGAAAAAACCCGATGAGACCATGCTTGAGTTTATGCGCAGCCTTTCTCTAAAAGAAGAAGATAGCTTAAAAGAATGGGAATTAGTCCGTGAAAAATGGCAATTTTAAAGGCTTTGTGCTAGAATGATTAGGATTATAGTGAACATAAGGAGTTTATCATGGAAATCGCTGAAATGCGTCAAAAAATAGTAGAAAACAAAGAGAAGTTGACTAGCTTCAGGAGGTCTCTTTGACTTAGATCGTTTGGAAGAAGATATTGCACTTCTTGAAAATCGTATGACTGAGCCAGACTTCTGGAATGATAATATCGCTGCTCAAAAAACGTCGCAAGAGTTAAATGAGCTTAAACAAACCTATGAAACCTTCCACAATATGGAGGAGCTTTCTGAGGAGACAGAGCTTTATTTAGAAATGCTGGAAGAGGATGATTCTGTCCAAGAAGAACTGGAAGACAATCTTGAGAAGTTAGCTAAAATAATGGCTAGCTACGAGATGACATTGCTCTTATCGGAGCCATATGATAGCAATAATGCCATTATGGAGATTCATCCTGGTTCAGGAGGGACTGAGGCGCAAGATTGGGCTGAGATGCTCTTTCGGATGTACACACGTTTTGGAAATGCCAAGGGCTACAAAGTGGAAACCTTGGACTATCAAGCGGGTGATGAAGCTGGGATTAAGTCTGTAACCCTTTCTTTTGAAGGGCCAAACGCCTATGGTTTCTTGAAATCTGAGATGGGAGTTCATCGCTTGGTTCGTATTTCTCCATTTGATTCAGCTAAGCGCCGTCACACCTCATTTACTTCTGTTGAGGTGATGCCTGAATTGGACGACACCATTGAAGTTGATATTCGGGATGATGATATCAAAATGGATACCTTCCGTTCAGGTGGTGCTGGTGGTCAGAACGTCAACAAGGTTTCAACTGGGGTTCGTTTAACTCACCTTCCTACGGGAATTGTTGTCTCCTCAACGGTGGATCGTACGCAATACGGTAACCGTGATCGTGCGATGAAGATGTTGCAAGCTAAACTTTATCAAATGGAGCAAGAAAAGAAAGCTGAAGAAGTGGATGCTCTTAAAGGTGATAAAAAAGAAATCACCTGGGGCAGTCAGATTCGTTCTTATGTTTTTACTCCATATACCATGGTTAAAGATCACCGAACTAACTTTGAAGTGGCACAAGTCGATAAGGTTATGGATGGCGACATCGAAGGTTTTATCGATGCCTACCTGAAATGGCGTATGGATTAGCTGCTGATAATGCTTAATGGTTGAAAGATGACCAGGAAATCGTCAGGAGCTGCCCTTTGACATCTTTTAGAAAGGCATTAAGCACAGCCCTTAGGCTTGTTTCTTTATTCTTTGAACTTATAGAAAGGAAAGGATACGGGTTCAAGCGAATTGAACTTGAGCAAAAAGCTAGAAAAAAGACAGCCCACCTCATGTGCTCGCATATGTTGTTGTTGTTTTCCTATTTTTCCTCTGCTTTTAACGCTCTTAGTATCTTTTAAAATGAATAAGGGACTAACTTTCTTCGAAAAAAGATAAAACCTCTATGACTCTACGAGTTATCGGCTGTTTTCCTATTTTTCATCGGAAGTTTTTGAGGAATCGAATCATCTTCTTGTATTTTACGAAAGGAATTGAGCACAGCCCTTAGGCTTGTCTCTCTGTTCTTTGAACTTATAGAAAGGAAAGGATGCGGGTTCAAAAAATTTGAACTCGAGCTAAAAGCTAGTGAAAAAAGATCGCCTTCCTCATATGCCAGCATATGTCGTCACGCTCCTATTTTTCGCCGGCTTTTAACGCTCTTAGTATCTTAATTTATGGCTTTAATTGAATTAAAGGATGTTTCTAAGAAATATCGTCGTTCTACAACAGCTCTTCGTCATGTCAGTGTCTCTGTGAATCAGGGAGAGTTTGTTTACATTGTTGGTCCTTCAGGAGCTGGTAAATCAACGTTTATCAAACTGTTGTACCGTGAGGAAAAATTGTCCAGTGGCTCTCTCAAAGTTGGTGAGTTTAATCTGGCTAAAATGAAAAAGCGCCAAGTTCCCCTCTTACGTCGTTCTATCGGTGTGGTGTTTCAAGACTACAAATTGTTAGAGCGTAAAACCGTTTTTGAGAATGTTGCTTTTGCCATGGAAGTTATTGGTGAAAAGCGGAAACACATCAAAAAACGCGTAACGGAAGTTTTGGAACTGGTTGGTCTCAAACACAAAATGCGTTCATTTCCTAATCAACTGTCCGGCGGGGAGCAACAACGTGTTGCAATTGCGCGTGCGATTGTCAATAATCCTAAGGTTTTGATTGCAGATGAACCAACAGGTAACTTGGATCCTGAGATTTCTATGGAAATTATGCAGGTACTTGAGCGTATTAATCTTCAAGGAACGACTGTTTTGATGGCAACGCACAATGCACAGATTGTTAATAATCTGCGTCATCGTGTCATTGCTATTGAAGATGGTAAAATTGTTCGTGACGAAGAGGAAGGAGAGTACGGCTATAATGATTAGAAACTTTTTCAGACACCTATGGACATCTATCAAGAGTTTAAAACGAAATGGTTGGATGACTTTTGCTGCCATGTCAACAGTATCCATTACCCTGATTTTAGTGGGGCTGTTTGCCGGGGTTCTTCTTAACACAGAGAAATTGGCTTCAGGGATTGAGGATAATATCCAAGTCAACGTTTTCTTAAACGTGGATTCGACCGATCCTCAAGAAACCGTCAAAGACAGCTCAGGAAAGAAAATCGTGAATAAGGATTATCATAAGATTTACGACCAACTTAAGGAAATTGATGGTGTTAAGGCTATCGACTATTCCAGTAAAGATGAGCAATTGGAAGATTTAAAAGCTAAAATGGGCGATTCTTTCTCAGAAGTCTTTGATGAAGATGCCAACCCACTTTATGATGTTTATTACTTGAAAACTAAGTCACCTGAAGATGTTAAAAAAGTTGCTCGTGCGGCAGAACAACTGGGTGGTATTGATTCAGTGGAGTACGGTGGTGCAGATACAGAGCGTATCTTTAATCTAGCTAAAATGGTTCGTATTTGGGGACTTGTTGGAACGGGAATCTTACTTTTTGTTGCAATTTTCCTCATTTCAAATACCATTCGAGTGACTATCTTCTCACGTAGCCGCGATATTGAAATCATGCGTCTGGTTGGCGCTAAGAACTCTTATATCCGAGGACCCTTCTTCTTTGAAGGGGCCTGGATTGGCTTGCTTGGCTCCATCCTACCAGCAGCCTTGGTATCGTACCTTTATATCATTGCTTATAACTACTTGATGAAAGGTCTTGTTCAGCAGAATCTAAGCCTTTATAAACCAGACTTAGCGATTCCTGTGGGTGTTGTTGCTATGGTTCTTATCGGGATTGTGATTGGTTCACTAGGATCTGTTTTATCAATGAGACGGTTCTTGAAGATTTAAGAAAATGTGACTTTATGAGTATATCACCATCAGATTTACTGATAACTTTGCTAATTTTCCTACCTCTCGCTGTTTTGGCAGTTATCCGACTCCCCCTTTAGGAGCTCATTGATGCGCAACAAACGTGATGCTGTCATTGAAGATGAGTATCGAAAGCGATTTTAGGAAGAGGACTAAATCACACAAAAAACGGCACCTAATTGGGTGTCGTTTTTGCTTGTCTTAATAAAGGTGATAATGCTTTTAACGATCTCTTGTCGTTGTTGAGTATTGAAAATGCTAGCTTTGCCATCTTTGGCCTGTTTGCCGTAATCACCAAATCCAGCGTGATTTCCGCCATCGATAGTGCTGTATATGGTACTCTTTGGCAAGCGACTTTTAGCTCTTTGGTAAGCGTTTTGATTGAGTACCTTGTCTTGGCTAGCTCTTATGGATAGAACAGCTAGGTCCTTTTTCGACAAATCCGTTTTATCAGAAGGGTAACTAGCCAGTAGGATTAAGCCTTTGGTATCTTTTGAAAAATCCTCTACAGTTTGGGCAGCGATCACACCACCTAAGGAATGACCAGCTAGATAGACTGGAGCATGAGCCAACTTATCCTTTAGTTGTTTAGCACGATTACCAGATAAGATAGCAAGATTGAGAGGGGAATCAAGCAAGTAGACATCAATTCCTTCTTTAGCAAGGTCAGCTGCGAGCGGTGCGTAAGCTTTTTCCTCAACAAGTGCCCCTTGAAAAAAGATGAGTGATGCTTCCATTTTCCCTTTAGCCTTAAAATAAAGGCTGTGGTCAACCGACTTAGCCTCTTGGGCCATTTTCTCAGCGGTAGCGCTAGCTTGATACGTTTTAGTTTGCAAAAAAATCAAGAGACCAGCACTAGCTATCAAGATTAGTAGTGATAGGCTTAGGAGAATTTTCTTAAATCGTGTCATTGAAAGTAGGGGTTAACGTTTTTTTCGTGGGCGATGGTTGTGCTTTGGCCATGGCCAGGGTGGACGGCGAAATGATTGGGTTGCGTGAAGAGTTCTTGACGGATACTGGTGATTAGGTCGTCAAAATTCCCAGTAGGCAGATCTGTTCGTCCGATGGTTTCTTTGAAGAGAGCATCACCGGAGAAAATAGTTTCCTCCTCAGCGAAGATAAAGGAGACACTGCCCCAAGAGTGACCAGGTGTCGGAACAACTGTGAACGTAAATTCTCCAATCTGGTAAGGTTGGCGCAATTGAAATATCTGCTCAGCAGGCGCTACCACAACATTCTCTAAATCATCATGACGAGGAAGTCCAGATAGGTTGTCTTTGGGAGATTGCAACCAAGAAGCTTCCTGTTCTGAGACATAAAGGGGTGGTTGATTAAAGTGCTCACGTACCGCTTCAACACTTAAAATATGGTCATAATGGGTATGGGTTAGAAGAATGGCTAGAACAGGTTTGTTCAAGTCTGTTAGACGTTTCTCTATTTTTTCCCAATCACTTCCAGGATCAATGATCAAAAGACCATTTTCAGTTTCTAATAAATAGGTATTTTCACCAGCTATGGTGTTAACAAGTTTATGTGTTTTCATAGCAATAGTGTAACAAAAAATGAGGCGTTGGGGTATTTTGGACGATTATTTCTTTTGTTTTCTAAATTTTCAGAAAAGTCAGTGGATTTTTCCATGTGACTGTGTTACAATAACTCTAATACTGTTAAGAGGAGTTGTTATGGCAGATAAATTGAATTTTGTGATGATTTCACCGCATTTTCCCGCTAATTTTGAGACCTTTGCGCACCGCTTATATGAGAGCGGTATTAACACGCTGGGTATAGCGGATGTGCCCTATGAACAGTTATCAGAAGGCCTTCGTCAGCATTTGACTGAGTATTATCGTGTGGATGATATGCAGGATTATGATGAGGTTTACCGTGCGGTGGGTTATTTTGCCCATAAATATGGGCGTATCGATCGGGTAGAATCGCATAATGAATTTTGGTTGGAATTGGATGCTAGCTTACGTACGGATTTTAATGTTTTTGGTTTTAAAAATGAGGATATGCTGGCGATTAAAACCAAACGTCAGATGAAGGAAGTCTTTCGTCGTCAAGGTTTAAAAGTGGCAGCTGGTGATACGTTTAAGACTGATCAGGAAGCTAAGGAGTTGGCTCAAAAACTTGGATTTCCTATCATTGTCAAACCCAATTCAGGGGTTGGCGCTTCAGATACTTATAAGCTGAAAACTGCTGAAGAATTAGATCTTTTCTTGGCTAGCCGTTCTGCTCATGTTGACTACATCATGGAAGAGTTTGTGGATGGCGATATTATCACTTTTGATGGTCTAGCAGATCATGATGGCAAGATTGTCTTTTACTCTAGTTTAGAGCATTCAGAAGCAGTATTAGACACCGTCGTCAACGGTACGGATATGTATTATTTTCTCCCTCGTGAAATCGATCCTAAACTGGTTGCACTAGGTAAAAAGTGTGTCTCGGCTTTTAATATCAAAGAACGTTTCTTCCATTTTGAATTTTTCTGTATCAGGGAAACTGGGGAAATCATTCCACTTGAAGTGAATTGCCGTCCGCCTGGTGGCTTAACGATTGACATGTGGAATTACGCCAATGATTTTGATATTTTTAAAGAATACGTTAATGTCGTCAAGGAAAATCACTTTAAAGCTGACAGTCACCGTCCATACAATGTTTTCTATATTTCACGTCGTGATGATATGAACTACAAGCATAGTCTAGACGAGGTTCGTCAATACTTTGGTCAGCATTTGGTTTCCATAACTTCTGTTCCTGGAGTCTTTTCTGCTATCATGGGGAAAGATGGGATTATTGGGCGTTGTCCCGAACGTGAAACCATGCGGGATCTGATACGTTTTGCCCAAGAAAAGGTTTAGGATTTTTCAGGAAAATGCCCAACCTTTGTTTAGTAGAATGCTTTGTCATTTGGTGATTACTTTTTGACAACCATCCACACATTAGAAAGTCTTAATATGAAATTTGAACGTCGTAGTCAGTGGTCAGGGGAACTTGGCCAGGAAATGTTTTTTAATGTCTATGGACATGCCGGAAAACCTGTTGTTGTTTTTCCGTCTTCTGGTGGTAGCCATGATGAATATGCTGATTTTGGTATGATTGAAGCCTGTCAATCATGGATTGATCGCGGTTTGGTGCAATTTTTTACGCCAGATTCTTATGATGCAGAGTCTTGGTTACATTTAGGAAAGTCAGGTCATGATATGGCGCTTGCCCATGACGCCTATGAGCGTTATATCATCAACGAGCTAGTCCCTCTTATCCGTTATGAAACAAACTGGCAAGGAGGTCTTTTAGCGACTGGATGCTCTATGGGTGGTTTTCATACGGTTAATTTTACTTTAAAACATCCAGATTTATTTGATGTTGCTGTTGCCCTATCAGGAGTCTATGATGCTAGATTTTTCACTGGCGAATTTGGCAATGATCAAGCGATTTATTTTAATTCGCCAATTGATTACCTATGGCAACAAGAAGACCCTTGGTTCTTAGAACAGTACCGCCAAAATCGGATGATTGTTGCCGTAGGTCAGGGTGCTTGGGAAGAGCCTCATGTCTATGATACCAAGCGTTTGGAAGAAGTATTCACAGCTAAAAATCTTCCTGCTTGGTTTGATTACTGGGGACAAGACGTTGCCCATGACTGGGAATGGTGGCGTAAGCAAATGCCTTTCTTTATGGGCAAGTTAGAAGAAGAAGGTCGCTTGGCCTAGTTGATAATGGCAGCGAAAAACTTGGAAGCGAAGTGCCTTCAATTGCTAGATGGGCAGGCTAAGTTCTGGGGTGTAGTTCAAAGGTTTCCGTTTGGGAAGCCTTTTCTTTTTTGATACAATAATGTGAAGAAGGAAGTGAGGTTTTGACATGAATAAAGCTAAAATCGTTATTTTGGGACAGCCCTTGGAAGAGGGGTTAAGAGACTTAAAAGAAAGCTTTCAAGTAGATCAGGCTCCTTTGGAAAACACACGGGACTGGCTTTTAGAGCATCTATCAGACTATGATGGTCTCTATACGACCCAGCTGCCAGTTGATAAGGCAATCATTGATGCTGGGACCAATCTAAAAATAATCTCGACCCACAGCGTTGGTTTTGACCATATTGATATTGACTATGCTAGGGAAAAAGGGATCGTAGTGGCAAATTCGCCTAAGGCTGTGATGGTTCCAACAGCTGAGTTAGCTGTAAGTTTGATGCTCGCTTGCATGCGCCAGGTTGCTTTCTTAGACCGTCGCTTACGTGATGGTGAATGGGTGAATACCTCTGTGCCAGCTGGACTTAGTCATGGATTAAATGGAAAAACGGTTGGTATTTTTGGTTTTGGTCGTATTGGTCAAGAAGTGGCAAAAATGGTGCAAGCTTTCGGGGCAAAGGTTATTTACAATAAGCGCAGCCCATTATCTAAAGTTGAGGAAGAGGCTTTGCAGGTTTCCTATCGTGATTTTGACGATTTGTTGGCAGAAGCTGATGTCATTACTCTCCATGCGCCAGCAACTGATGACACCAAAGGTCTCTTTAATACAGAAACCTTTAACAAGATGAAAAAAGGTGCCTTTTTAGTCAATACAGCTCGGGGATCACTAGTAGATGAAGCTGCAATGCTGGCAGCTCTTGAGTCTGGACAATTATCCGGTGCAGGTTTAGATGTTTACGAGGTTGAAGGCCAATCGCATCCAGAACTTAGCAGATTAGAAAATGTGGTCATGACCCCTCACTCGGGTTCCGCTACCTGGGATGCTCGTCTCAAGCTTTCTCGGGAAACCGCTCAAAATATTATTTCCTACCTAGACGAAGGAAAAATCATCAACCAAGTCAATGCCTAATGAAAAGCACTGAATCAAAATGCCGGCTTAACCCTGTGGTCAAGTCGGCTTTTTGATATTGAATGGTAGTTTGTTTAGGGGGCCTAACCTTACAAGATGATAATCAATGACAATCAAAAACCGACTAGGCGATTCCGATACAGATAGACCAGATGTTCATCACATCAAGTCGACAATGTCTATGTCTGCTTTTGATTTTAGCAGAGCATGAATTGTAAAAATTCTAGGAAATGATCAGCCCAGTATTTTTCGTGATGTATTTCATTGGCCATGATTTTGAGTTTGATATTGCCCATACTGGTTCCAGTTTTGAGTAGGGATTGGTAGTAATGAAGCGTACAGTCAATGTAGCGCTGGTTCATGTTGGAAGCAAACGTTTCATCAACTTCATCGCCTTCAAGAGTCCCGACTTGGATATAGACTTTGCTGAATTTAGCTAAGGGATGATGGTCACAAAAACGTAAAAAATCACGTTCGCTAAACCAAGAAGCTAAGGAAAAAACACCGAGATTGCCAAAAACATCGGGGTAGGCAGCCCCCATGTAGGCGGTGATAATGCCCCCCATAGATGATCCGGCAAGGAGGGTGTGTTCAGGGTCGGTCATGGTACGATAGGTCTTATCAATAAAGGGTTTAACGGTGTTAACCACCCACTCCCCGTAGGCCATACCGTCTCCCCCCACACTAGCTGTTTCAGGGGTTGTTCCAACATCGGTCATCCATGGCGCATACTCATTAAGACGATTGTCACCACCATTATCAATGCCAACCACAATCAACTTAGGTAGTTCTTTGTGGTTTTTAATAGTAGGGATGACCTTCCAAGAATACCCAGAAAAGGATTCCTTACTGTAAAAGATATTTTGCCCATCATGCATATATAAAACAGGGTAAGAAGCCCAATCCTCTTTGTGATAGTCTTTTGGCAGAAGCACACGAATACGGCGTTCTTCATCGTAATAAGGTACATGGAGGTAGTGTTCCTCCATTTCTAGATAATAGTTGTTAAGTCGGGTTTGTTTGATCATGGCAACCTCTTTTTCAGAATAATCTTGAAACTAATTATACCATATTTCCAGAGTGAAAGACTGGTAACGCTTTTCTTGATGATGGGTTAGGATGTTAAAATATCTATCTATTTGCTACAATGGAAGAGAAGAAATGAGGAGAAAGATGACATTAAAAGATGCTATTGTAAATGGGCAGGCGCTCTTAATCGACGTTCGTCGTTCAGAAGAATTTAAGGAAAAACACATTAAAGGTGCTCTAAATATTCCTATTGATCAGATTGAAGCGGGTCAACTGGATTTGGACAAAAGTCAAAAGATCTACCTGCATTGCATGTTAGGACCGAGAGCAGATCGCGCTGAAGCAGCGCTAAAAGCAGCTGGTTATACAGATGTTCACAACTTAAGGACATTGACAGCAGTGGAAAAATTGGGCTTGGAAACTGAGTCTCAAGAATAAAGGATTTTAGTGTTCTTCGTTCCCAATACTAGCTTCTTTTTTGGTATAATTTTACTGTTATGACTAAGTCCAAGCAAAAGTATGCCGTGATTGATTTGGAAGCAACAGGTGCTTCCATCACGGCTCAAATTATTCAAGTAGGGATTGTGATTATTCAAGGAGATAAGATCATTGATACTTATCAAACCGATGTGAACCCACACGAGCCCTTGTCCGAACACATTGTTCAATTGACAGGGATTACAGACCAGCAGTTGGCCACGGCTCCTGATTTTTCGCAAGTGGCGCGTGACATTTATGAGCGCATCCAAGACTGCGTTTTTGTAGCGCATAATGTTAAGTTTGATGCTAATCTGCTGTCAGAGCAGCTTTTCATGGAAGGATTTGACTTGTACACGCCAAGGGTTGATACCGTCGAGTTGGCGCAGGTCTTTTTTCCAACTATGGAGAAATATTCTTTAGGAGAATTGACCAAAGCCTTAGACATCCCTTTAAAAGATGCCCATACAGCTATCGCGGATGCTCAAGCAACAGCCCAACTTTTTTTCAAAATTCGTGAAAAGATTGCGAGCCTTCCTAGCTTAACCCTTGAGAAGATCAAATCTTATGCTGATCACTTAATCTTTGAATCACGTATTGTGATCGACGAGGTCGCTTTGGATAAGGATTTTGACCAATCCCTCTATCAAGAAGTCGCAGGCATCTTGTTACGAAAACCTCAGCCAGAAGTAGCAGAGAGGCGATACTCTCAGGATTTTGCGACGAATATGGCCTTGTTAGGGCTTGACAGTCGGCCTAAGCAGGAAGCTTTTGCTGAAGCGATCTTACAAGAAGATAAAAATGTTCAGTTTATTCAGGCTCAAGCAGGAATAGGAAAAACCTATGGCTATTTGGTATCTTTACTAGCCAAGAATGAGCAAGAAAGGGTAGTCGTTTCTGTGCCGACGAAATTACTGCAAGATCAAATAGCAGTCCAAGAAGCTAAGCAGTTGCATGAGATTTTTGGGACCTCTTACCAGAGTTTAAAAGGGCCTGCCAATTATCTGAAATTGGATGCTTTTAAAGCTTCTTTGGAACAAGAAGACGACAATCGCTTAGTTAATCGCTATAAGATGCAACTGTTGGTCTGGTTATTGGAAACTAAAGACGGTGATCTTAATGAAATCAAGCAGCAACAGCGTTTACAGTGGTATTTTGACAGCCTTCAACACGATGGCGATCTCAGCGCTCACTCGCTTTTTGCCCAGGATGATTTTTGGTTTAGATCCTATGAGAAAGCAAAAGCAAGCCGTCTCGTCATTACCAATCATGCCTATCTGTTGACACGTCTGGAAGATGATCCTAGTTTGATTAAAGGGGCTCATTTGGTGATTGATGAGGCACAGAAATTCTTTTTAGCCTTAGAAGACTTTTCTCATGCCCAAGTGAATCTCTTAGAGATGATGACTAAACTAGAGGACCTCTTGCAGGAAACAGACCACCTGTTGACACGTCGCCTAATCGAAAGTCTACAATTTGAATTTAGCCAGCTGGTGGTTGATTATCACCAGTCCCATGAACAACTTATTCCAAAAGAAAAGTGGGAAAAAATTCGTCGTGATATTACGGAGTTAAGGCAGCTTAACTTAGAAGCGCTCCAAAAAATAGCAGATGATCGTTACGATTCTGTTTGGGTTGATAGCTGTCAGGAAAGTGACAAACGCTCTGTCTTTCTCAAGGGAGCCAGTCAGTTCCTCTTAGATTTTTCAGCATTTTTACCAGAAAATCAAAAAACGACCTTTGTTTCTGCCACGCTGCGTATTAGTCCTCAGGTGTCTTTACCAGACCTTTTGGGCTTTAAGGATTATCAAGAAAGGGTTATCGAGGATTCAGCTAATACACAACAAGCCATCTGGATAGATAAAGAAGGTGTCTCACCCACCCTGCCAAAAGAGGTCTATCATAGAGCATTAGCCAATAAAATCTATCGGATTAGTCAGCTAAAGCTTCCCACCTTAGTTCTTTTGACCTCCAAAGATGCTTTGAAGCAAGTCTCAGATCACCTAGAAGAGGCTGGTTTACCACATCTGGCTCAAGGTAAGAATGGGACAAGTCACCAAATGAAACGACGATTTGAAGGAGAAGATGCACCGATCCTACTGGGCACAGGAAGTTTCTGGGAGGGGGTTGATTTTACCACCCATGATCGCGTGATCCTTGTTATTACTCGACTGCCTTTTGAAAATCCCCAAGAATTTCTGAACCAAAAAATGGCTAAACGTCTATCACGTGAAGGGAAAAATCCTTTCACAGCCTATAGTTTACCAGTCATGATGATGCGCTTAAAGCAAGCTTTAGGTCGTACGAGCAGGCGACTTGACCAGAAATCAGCAGTCCTTATTTTAGACCCACGCTTGATTGAAAAATCCTATGGACCATCTAGTTTGGAAATTCTAAGACAGACCCATCAGCTTTCGCTTGAAAAAAATGATAAAATCCTGTCAGATATGCTTGATTTTCTGCTATAATAGGTGGTATTGAAAAGAAAATCCCTTAAAGTGTGGTGTTTGATTGATCGCAATCGCTCTTTAAAAGAGAAAACATACATTGTGAGAGGATAAGATGTGGGAGGCAGGATGAAACTATCTGATCGGATATTGAAGATGCAAGAGAGTGTGACCTTAGCGTCAGGGGCTCGTGCCAAAGAGTTGAAAGAACAGGGACGTGATATCTTGAATTTGACCCTCGGTCAACCTGATTTTCAGACACCTGGGCACATTAATCAAAAAGCGATCGATGCCATTCAACATAATCAGGTTAGTTTTTACACACCTGCCAGTGGTCTTTCAGAGCTTAAAGACGCTATTGCTAGCTACATGAAAAACTTCTATGGTTACGATGTTAAGCGACAACACATTTTAGCAGCAACAGGGGCTAAGTTTGTCCTTTATGCCTACTTCATGACGGTTTTAGATCCTGGTGATGAGGTCATTATTCCGACACCATATTGGGTATCTTATTCAGATCAGGTAGAGTTGGCTGAAGGGGTTCCTGTTTTTGTTGAAGCCAAAGAAGAAAATCACTTTAAGGTGACCATCGAGCAGTTAGAAGCAGCCAGAACTGACAAAACCAAGGTCTTTTTACTGAATTCTCCGTCAAATCCTACTGGGATGATTTATACGCAGGAGGAGTTGTTATCTATTGGTAACTGGGCTGTTGAGCACGATATCTTAATCTTGTCTGATGATATCTACGGCCGTTTGGTTTATAATGGCAATACTTTTATACCGATTTCAAGCTTGTCTCAAGCCATTCGTCAGCAAACCATGGTCGTTAACGGTGTCGCTAAGACCTATTCAATGACAGGTTGGCGCGTTGGATTTGCGGTGGGAGATCCTGATATCATTGCTGGCATGTCCAAGATACTGAGTCAAACCACTTCTAATTTAACAACGGTGGCCCAATACGCTGCTATTGAAGCCTTGATTGGTTCGCAAGATTCTGTTGAGGAGATGCGTCAAGCCTTTGAACATCGTCTAAATACGATTGAACCTCTCATCAATGCTATTCCAGGCTTTACACTTGTGAAGCCTCAGGGGGCTTTCTATTTCTTCCCTAACGTTAAGGAAGCGATGGAAATGAAAGGGTTTAACGATGTAACAGACTTTACCAATGATATTTTGGAAAAAGCTGAAGTTGCCCTAGTTACGGGTCAAGGCTTTGGTGCACCTTATAGCCTTCGCATGAGTTATGCTTCTGATTTGGAAACTTTACAAGAAGCGGTTAAACGCCTCAACAAGTACATGTCTGAGCCATAAAGGAAAAGAGGACTGTTTCTTAGCTCAGTGAAAAGAAATAAGCCCTAAAACATAACAGGAGATCTTTTTTGTATAGTGCTGAACTGACGAAAAGGGTACTCTTTATTTAAGAAAGGATTGGGAAAGTTATTATGTCACGTCAATTAATTACCATTAAACAAGTTAGCCAATATGTTGGCGAGGAAGTTACTATCGGTGCTTGGGTTGCTAACAAATCAGGAAAAGGGAAAATCGCCTTTTTACAACTCCGCGATGGAACAGCCTTTTTTCAAGGCGTTGCCTTCAAGCCAAACTTTTTTGAAAGATTTGGTGAGGAAGAAGGAGCCGAAAAATTTGACACGATTAAGCGTCTAAGTCAAGAAACGTCAGTCTATGTGACAGGTACTGTCAAAGAAGATGAGCGTTCAAAATTTGGTTACGAGTTGGATATTACGGATATTGAGGTGATCGGTGAGTCACATGATTACCCTATCACACCCAAAGAGCATGGAACGGATTTCCTAATGGATAATCGTCACCTTTGGCTTCGTTCTCGCAAGCAAAATGCGGTGCAACAAGTTCGTAATGCTATTATTTATGCGACTTATGAATTCTTTGATAAAAATGGCTTCATTAAGTTCGACAGCCCAATCCTTTCTGGAAATGCGGCAGAAGATTCAACAGAACTCTTTGAAACTGACTATTTTGGTCAACCAGCTTATCTTAGCCAATCAGGACAGCTTTACCTTGAAGCGGGTGCGATAGCACTTGGTCGTGTCTTTGACTTTGGTCCTGTATTCCGTGCTGAAAAATCAAAAACACGCCGTCACTTGACAGAATTTTGGATGATGGATGCTGAATATTCCTTCGTTACCCATGAAGAATCACTTGACCTTCAAGAAGCCTATGTCAAGGCACTTATCCAAGGCGTTATTGATCGTGCACCACAAGCATTGGAAACCTTGGAGCGTGATGTAGAGGCTCTTAAACGCTATATCGCTGAGCCTTTCAAACGCGTTTCTTATGATGATGCGATTTCCCTTCTTCAAGAACACGAAGCGGATGAAGACACGGATTATGAGCACCTTGAACATGGGGATGACTTTGGGTCACCACATGAAACTTGGATTTCAAATTATTTTGGTGTGCCAACCTTCGTGGTCAACTACCCAGCAAGCTTTAAAGCCTTCTACATGAAGCCTGTTCCAGGAAATCCAGAGCGCGTGCTTTGTGCGGACTTGCTTGCGCCAGAAGGCTATGGTGAAATCATTGGTGGTTCGATGCGTGAGGACGACTACGATGCCCTTCTTGCCAAAATGGATGAGCTTGGCATGGATAAGTCAGAATATGACTTCTACCTTGATCTTCGTAAATATGGTTCCGTCCCACATGGTGGTTTCGGAATTGGAATCGAACGTATGGTGACCTTCGTCGCTGGTACCAAGCACATCCGTGAAGCCATTCCGTTCCCACGTATGCTCCACAGAATTAAACCATAAAGACTGTGCCCTTCTTCTCAAAAACGATAATTGTTTTGAGAAGAAAGAATGATAAAATAAACCATCAATATAAAAAACTAGTTGATCTCATCATGATTCAGCTAGTTTTTTTGATGCTTTATCAACGGTTACGAGAGACTGACAGCGCAGATCGAGAAGAGACCGAGATGCCTTCCTTGGTGTGTTAAAGGTTATGGCAGTTCTTGGAGTTTTAAAAGGTAACAAGCTAATAGGTAGTATTATTTATTGGATTTTTTAATGTCATTATTATTTAAGGTCATTACTAAGGTTGAAATTGCTTATAAAACATTTTAAATATTTTAAATATGGTTAAAAAGTAGGGATGAGTCTGGGTTTAAATGGTGTGATACCGGACGTAATCCTATAATGTTGCGTTTTTAGGTAGCTGATAAATGTAATTATCTAATCAATATAATTTTCTGAATTTACCAAACAATATCTAATTTAGATTATCTTTTACCTAGTGAAAATATGGTGGTTTTGGAATGGAGTAGTTGTTGCAGTTGTATGTTATCGGCTAAAATATCTCAATAATATTACGACGAGTTTAAGAAACAGTTATGTCGAGATGTTTGCTTAAAAAAAGAGTATAATGGATGGGATAGGATTAAAACTGTTAGTTAATAATACAATTAGGATTTTTTAAAAAATCTAAATAAAGAATACCAGGCTAAGATCGCTAAAAGAGATGTTAGGATTGGTTTGTATTGCCTTTTTAAAATATCAAAAAATCACACCATTAGTTGCATTTTAAAGGATAGTTGTATCTTACGAACATTCAATAGCATAAAGATTAGGAGAAAATCATGTTTCATAAACAAAAAGACCGTTTTTCAATACGGAAGTTTAAAATAGGTGTTGGCTCAGTGTTCTTGGGGTCATTTTTATTGGTAGCCCCTCAAGTTTACGCTGAGGAAACTGCAAATGGAATTCCAGGTTCAGAACTCATCACAAAACAGGCAGAACCGAAACCTGCGGACCTTACTGAGAAAACTCCAAGCGTAGAGGAGCCATCTCAATTAACTGAAGAAAATGCAGCTTCAACTCAACCTATGAAGGAAACATTACAATCTGTACCAGAAGTTAACCCAACAAGTCCAGTAGCAGCGCAGCCAGCTGAAGTTGAAAAAACTGAAGAAGTAGAAGAGGTTGCACCTGTTGCAGAAGTGCCAGCTAAAGCATCAGAAACCTCGAAAACAGTAGCAGAAGTAAAACAACCTGATAACTATCAAGGGACGAATGAAGCGACATCAACAAAAGAAGTTAAAGAACAGCTAATCAATACGAATCAAATTGGGGCTTCCTTTAGATCTGTTGGAAGTGACCGCAGTGTTTCTGATAATAAAGCAACTCAACCATTTGAATTAGGGAATGCTGAGTACAATGCTAAAGCTCGTCTAGAAGTAACCAAAAAGAACATGGTTAGTTACTTCACCGTAGGTGGTGATGCAAAAGGTGACGATGTCAATCCAACGACCTTAACAGCTGATGTAAGTGGACAAAGGGGAAGCCTTGGACTTTTTAACAAGATCAACATGAATGAAGACTTCAGACTTGAAGGGAAGTTAAATCTAGGGAATAAGTATGAAGGTTATCAAGTTGACGGTAAAAGCGGTGGCGATGGTGTTTCCGTTGTCTTTACCACAGCAAACCCAGGTGACGTAGGTCAATCTGGAGCTAGTATTGGTCTAGGGGGGATTCCTAACTCTTTCGGATTTAAGTTAGATACATGGCATAATACTTCAACCCCAAATGCTGCTCAAAAAGCTGGTGCAGACCCTAGATTTTTAGGATGGCAAAATGGAGCATTTGGAGCATTTTATAGCACAAATGGTGCAGGGGTAGCAAGTACTGCTGCAGCTGATGTCAAAAAACTTAATAATCCACCGATGAATAATGAATTCAAGGATTTAGTTGTTAGTTACAATGGTAGTACCAAAGTAATGACGGTGACCTATGATGGTCAAACTTTTTCAAGAAATATTCAAGATTATTTAAATCGTACAAGAACCACAACACGCCAAAAAGCTGGAGAAGAAGAACTAGCTTTTGCGATTTTTGCTTCAACAGGTGCAGGAACAAACTTACAGCAATTTGATTTAACTAGATTTGAATATTCAACTGGTGGAAATTATATAAAAGTTCTTTATAAAGATGATGCCACTGGAGAGACTATTAAAGAAGTAATTTACTCTGGAACGACTCGTGAAACGCTAAATTTGAGTGATAAATTATCATTGCCAAATTACGTCATGAAGAGAACTAATGCTGATACCGCAGAAGGCTATCAAGATTCAAACACCATAGCATTTAAAACTGGAATTCAGACTATTACGTATACATACGAAAAAGTAGACAAAGAACAGCTGAAAAAGCTTATTGATGGAGATGAACCATTAAAAGAAACAGCTACTTATACAACAGCAGACAAAGAAGCTCAAGATGCGTATAATAATGCTATAGATGAAGGAAAGAAAGTATTAGCAAATTCATCAGCTGACCAAGCGACTGTTGATGCTAGTTCAAATAAAATTACTGAAGCCATAGCAGGCTTGAAAGCCGCCGCAGCAGAAGCTAAAGCCTTGCAAGATGCGCAAGACGCAGTAGCAAAAGCAGAAGAAGCGCAAAAAGATGCCCAAGCAAAACTGGACGAAATCAAACAAACCCCAGGAGTAAGTCAAGAAGAAGTAGACGCATTAACAGCTCTCAATGAAAAAGTGACTGAAGCCAAAGCTAAAGCAGATGAATTGGTCAAAGCATTAGATAATGATGTTGCAGAAAAACCAGGCTTACAAGATCGAGTAGACGCAGTACATCCATTAGAAGTCCCAGAAGTAGATACAGACGGAGACGGAAAAACAGATGCAGCAGAAGCTAAAGCCTTGCAAGATGCGCAAGACGCAGTAGCAAAAGCAGAAGAAGCGCAAAAAGATGCCCAAGCAAAACTGGACGAAATCAAACAAACCCCAGGAGTAAGTCAAGAAGAAGTAGACGCATTAACAGCTCTCAATGAAAAAGTGACTGAAGCCAAAGCTAAAGCAGATGAATTGGTCAAAGCATTAGATAATGATGTTGCAGAAAAACCAGGCTTACAAGATCGAGTAGACGCAGTACATCCATTAGAAGTCCCAGAAGTAGATACAGACGGAGACGGAAAAACAGATGCAGCAGAAGCTAAAGCCTTGCAAGATGCGCAAGACGCAGTAGCAAAAGCAGAAGAAGC
>NZ_JBEHGL010000024.1:0-29018 GCF_040225085.1 Streptococcus jiangjianxini
ACTCAGACGAGTTAAGTGACGATAGCCTAGGAGATACACCTGTACCCATGCCGAACACAGAAGTTAAGCCCTAGTACGCCTGAAGTAGTTGGGGGTTGCCCCCTGTTAGATAAGGTAGTTGCTTAGCGCAAAGGGAGTTTAGCTCAGCTGGGAGAGCATCTGCCTTACAAGCAGAGGGTCAGCGGTTCGATCCCGTTAACTCCCATTTTAGCGGGTGTAGTTTAGTGGTAAAACTACAGCCTTCCAAGCTGTTGTCGCGAGTTCGATTCTCGTCACCCGCTTTATAAATTATTTATATTCCAAGCTATTTTGCTTGGGCGCGTAGCTCAGGTGGTTAGAGCGCACGCCTGATAAGCGTGAGGTCGGTGGTTCGAGTCCACTCGTGCCCATTATGTAATATGGTCCGTTGGTCAAGGGGTTAAGACACCGCCTTTTCACGGCGGTAACACGGGTTCGAATCCCGTACGGACTATTTATATTTTTTGGAGGATTACCCAAGTCTGGCTGAAGGGAACGGTCTTGAAAACCGTCAGGCGTGTAAAAGCGTGCGTGGGTTCGAATCCCACATCCTCCTTTTTAGTAGATTATCGCGGGATGGAGCAGCTAGGTAGCTCGTCGGGCTCATAACCCGAAGGTCGTAGGTTCAAATCCTGCTCCCGCAATAGAAGTTTTTAATTGGCTCGGTAGCTCAGTTGGTAGAGCAATGGATTGAAGCTCCATGTGTCGGCGGTTCGATTCCGTCTCGCGCCATTATTATTTAATATTTTGGAAAGATAGCGAAGAGGCTAAACGCGGCGGACTGTAAATCCGCTCCTTCGGGTTCGGGGGTTCGAATCCCTCTCTTTCCATCCTAAACGGGCATAGTTTAAAGGTAGAACTAAGGTCTCCAAAACCTTCAGTGTGGGTTCGATTCCTACTGCCCGTGTTTAGAATATGGCGGGTGTGGTGAAGTGGTTAACACATCAGATTGTGGCTCTGACATTCGGGGGTTCGATTCCCCTCACTCGCCTATTTTGGGGTATAGCCAAGCGGTAAGGCAAGGGACTTTGACTCCCTCATGCGTTGGTTCGAATCCAGCTACCCCAGTTATACTTGCCGGCGTGGCGGAATTGGCAGACGCGCTGGACTCAAAATCCAGTGTCCGCAAGGACGTGCCGGTTCGACCCCGGCCGCCGGTATAGCTTCTACTGTTAGTTTTGCTAGCAGTTTTTATTTATTTTTATGTTTAACTGGTTAAGGAGTGTAGCATGTTATTGTCAGAAAGAGTTGATGCTTTTTTGAATGCATTGATTGCTAAAACTGAACATCAAAATGAGTTGTTAATTGGTAAATGTCAAAGTAATGTTAGTTTGACGAGTACGCAGGAACATATTTTAATGTTATTGAAAAATGGACAGTTAACTAATACGGATTTAGCTAGAGAGTTATCTATTAGCCAAGCTGCTGTATCAAAGGCTGTTAAACAATTGGTTCAAAAAAATTTAGTTGAGTCTGTCAAAGATGGTAGAGACGGGCGTGTATCCTATCTTATGTTGAGTGAAGAGGGGTTACCTATTGCCACTGAACATGCGGAACACCATGAGTCAACACTGCGGGTTTACGAAACGATTTTAAGTCATTTTTCTGAAGCAGATCAAGATGTTATTGATCGTTTTGTTGATGAATTGTCTAGAAAGGTTCTTTAATTTTGCGCTATATAACTGTTGAGAATTTGGCCTTTCAATATGATAACGAGCCAGTTCTTCATAATATTTCCTATTATTTAGATAGTGGTGAATTTGTCACTTTAACTGGTGAAAATGGCGCTGCAAAATCTACTCTAATTAAAGCTACCTTGGGTGTCTTGAAGCCTAAAAGTGGTACTGTCACTATTTCTGAAAAGAATATTTTAGGGAAAAAATTGAGAATTGCTTATTTGCCTCAGCAAATCGCTAGTTTTAATGCTGGTTTTCCCTCTACTGTTGAAGAGTTTGTTACTTCTGGTCGGTACCCACGCCAAGGCTGGTTTCGTAGGATTACTTCTCATGATAAGGAGCACGTGAAAACTAGTCTTGAATCTGTTGGGATGTGGGAGAGTCGGCATAAGCGTATTGGGAGTCTCTCAGGCGGTCAGAAACAACGTGTCGTGATTGCTAGGATGTTTGCCTCAGATCCTGATATTTTTGTGCTGGATGAACCGACGACAGGTATGGATGCAAGTACTTTAGATAATTTTTATAGACTGATGCATCATAGTGCCAAAAAACATAGTAAAGCGGTGCTGATGATAACGCATGATCCTGAGGAAGTTGCTGAATATGCTGATCGAAATATTCATTTGGTGAGAGATCAGTCTTCTCCTTGGCGTTGTTTTAATATTCATGAGGTGGAATAAAAATGGATATCATTTTAGAAATGCTTTCCTATGATTTTATGCAGCGAGCAGTACTGGCTATTATTGCTATGAGTCTGTTTGCGCCGATACTTGGCTTATTTTTAATTTTAAGACGTCAAAGTTTGATGAGTGACACTTTAAGTCATGTGTCTCTAGCTGGGGTTGCTTTTGGTATTTTGCTAGGTATTTCAACGACTTGGACAACGGTTGTGGTTGTTATTTTTGCATCAATTCTTTTAGAGTACTTACGTGTCGTATATAAGCACTATATGGAAATTTCAACAGCTATTCTCATGTCCTTGGGCTTAGCCATTTCTTTAATTATTACTAGTAAGTCTGAAAACGCTTCAGGGGTTAATTTGGAGCAATACTTGTTTGGTTCCATTATTACTATCAATCAAGAACAAGTGATTGCTTTATTCGTTATCGCTCTCATCGTCTTAGTATTGACGGCTCTATTTATTCGTCCAATGTATATGTTAACTTTTGATGAGGACACAGCATTAGTTGATGGTCTTCCAGTACGGATAATGTCATTAATCTTCAATATTATTACAGGTGTGGCGATTTCCTTGATGATACCTGCTGCTGGAGCCTTACTAGTATCAACGATTATGGTATTGCCTGCAAGTATTGGGATTCGAATTGGTAAATCATTTAAGGCTGTCATTGGAAGTGCTGTTTTAATTGGTTTTATTGGAATGTTGTCAGGAGTATTGTTGTCGTATACTTGGGAGACACCCGCTAGTGCAACGATTACGATAATTTTTATTGGTATTTTCATAGTTGTTAGTTTGCTTTCGGTACTACGTCATCATCGAAATTAGACACCCTCATTAACGTAAAGATTTATAATAATTGAGTACTGTTTATAAGGAACAGTGCTTTTTATATGCATCAAAAACAGACTAACATTAGCAGTGGGAGACACTCCGGTGGAGTACCGTAAGTGTCCAATAACAAGGTGCTTATCATGTTTTCAATCTGCTAGCACACTGTTAGTAGAACACAGAAGATACTGTTATGTCGTAGCCTATTAGGACTCACAGTCTTGTCGTCTTGAAAAAAATCAGAAATGATCTTCTGATGAAAATACAATGAATGGTTAGCAAAAATCATGGACGTAAGGGTAACGGTTCGAATTTGTCGTAAGTGCAAATCTTCTTCCTGCAAGGATGGCGATATTAAATAGAAAAGCGAGCAGTCTCATCGGGCGCCAATTTGAGATACCTATATCTCATGAGAGCTGTTACTCCAGACTAAGAATCGTCTGCACAAGGTCTTACACGCCACGTTCCCTGAATTAGAAGGAACCTTGTCAACACCAACTAGTGAGCAAGCTTGAAACTTGATTACGGCTTGTCCATGTAATAGCTTTGTGCTGGAGTTGGATATCACCACACTATCAGCTATCATCCGTTAGCCCACGTCAAAACGCGCCTCAAGCGTATGAGGGGCTTAGTAGATAAGCTTACAGACTTAGCCAACCCCTCTCTTATTGTGCCGTCAAGAAAACCTCTTCCCTGGTGGAAGAGGTCCGTTATTACTGGGCAAAAGAATGACTTGGATTTTCCAAACAGAGACAAGCTATTCTTAATCAAATAGTGGTACTAGTTTGACCATTACTAGAATATGAAATTCTGCTCTCTATTTCTGGAATCTCAGAAGCGACTGCGACAAGCATTATTGGTGAACTCAGTGATAGTCGTCGGTTTCAGTCTACTAATCAAAACAACCCCTTTATTGGCATTGATCTCAGACACTATGAATCTAGACACTATCTGGCTCAGGGACACATCACCAAACGTGGAGATCCGTATGCTCAAAAGATTCTTTTCAAACGCATCACAAGCTTTACGATTATTGTTCTACCCAAAATCACTAAAGCTACTGATACTCTACCATTGCCTGCCGTCTTAAAAATAAGTTTTCATCACAGGTTCTGATAGGTTTGACAAACGGTAGAAAAGGACCTAGCCTTATTCAATACAGGGCTAAATCCTCTCTAATTATTTTGTCTAACTTTTTGGGTTAGTATGCTAGTTGCTGGGGTACTTTCTACTGTTATATTAGTAGGTGAGAACGAAGTATTTCTTTTTACCACGGCGGATGACAGTTAATTCCTGATCAATTTTATCATCGTCAGAGAGATTATAAGCTAAATCTTGAACGCGATCACCGTTGATATAGATAGCTCCGTTTTGAACATCTTCACGTGCTTGGCGTTTTGAGGAAGAGATACCTGATTTGACTAAGATTTCAACGATATTAAGGTCGTCTTGAGTTTGAACAGCATAGTTAGGAACATTGCTGAGACCTTGTTTTAATTCAGTTGCCGACAAGTTTTTGATATTTCCTGCAAAGAGTTGTTCAGTGATGTTAAGAGCTTGGCGATAGGCTTCTTCGCCATGAACTAGAGTAACTACTTCTTTAGCTAATACTTTTTGAGCTAGGCGTTCATGTCGTGCAGCATTAAATTGTTTTTCAATAGCGGCAATTTCATCTAATGATAGGAAGGTGAAAATTTTTAAGAAGCGAACAGCATCATCATCCATAACGTTTAGCCAGAATTGGTACATTTCGTAAGGAGATGTTTTATCGGCATCAAGCCAGACAGCATTACCTTCAGATTTACCAAATTTTTTGCCAGTGGCATCAGTAATAAGTGGCACAGTGATAACGTGGCCAGTTTTATCAGCTTTACGACGAAGAAGTTCTGTCCCTGCTGTCATGTTGCCCCACTGATCAGAGCCACCGATTTGAAGTGTCACGTTATGCTTTTGATTTAATTCGTAAAAATCGTAACCTTGCATGATTTGGTAGGCAAACTCTGTGTAGGAAATACCAGTCTCAATACGTTTTTTAACGGAGTCTTTGCTCATCATGTAGTTCACAGTGAAGTATTTCCCCACATCGCGAAGGAAATCAATAAAGCTGACTGATCCAAACCAGTCGTAGTTGTTAACCATTTCAGCTTTGTTATCTCCGTTTTCGAAGTCCAGAAAGCGTGATAGTTGTCCTTGAATTTTAAAAACCCAACCGTCGACAGTTTCTTTGGTTTGAAGACTACGTTCAGCATCTTTGAATGATGGGTCACCGATAAGTCCTGTTGCTCCACCAACAAGCGCAAAAGGTTTGTGACCAGCTAATTGGAGGCGACGATTTGCTAAAATGGCAACTAGATGTCCTAAGTGTAGGCTATCTGCTGTTGGATCGTAACCCGTGTAGAAAGAAACTTGCCCTTCGGTTAATGCTTTTTCGAGGGCTTCTTCATCAGTCGTTTGGAAGACTAAGCCTCTTTCTTTTAATTCTTCAAAAATATTCATATAAGCCTCCAAAATAAGTTTTGTGTTAGCACTCATTATATCAGAAATACTTTGTCCCATGCAAGCTATACAGAAGTTTGGTATAATGCTATTGAGGTATTTTATGTCTAATTTTAAGAAAAAAGCACGTACTTGGTTACATAAGGGAAAGCAGAGCCTTTCTATTAAAGGGCCGAGACATAAAACAAATCATTCTACCAATAAATCTTCAGATCATGGATGGTTTGTAGTAGATAGTCTATCTATCTTTTTACGTATCGTCAAATTATTATCAAATTTTATTTATATTATTGTATTGCTTTTTATTATGCTGGGTGCTGGTCTTGGACTTGGGTATTTGGCAAGTCAAATTGATGATGTTCAAGTACCGAATAAAGCAGAGCTTATTAAGAAAATTGAAACTGGTTCTCTAATTTCTCAGCTATCTTATTCTGATGGTTCATTGATTTCAGACGTTGATACAGATCTTTTACGTACACCGGTTGCAAGTGATGCTATTTCTGAGAATCTCAAGCATGCGATCATTTCAACTGAAGATGAGAATTTTAACACCCACCGTGGTGTGGTACCTAAAGCAGTCTTTAGGGCTCTTATCTCATCTCTTTTAGGAATTGGAGAGTCCAGCGGTGGCTCTACCGTGACTCAGCAGCTCTTGAAGCAGCAAATTCTTGGGGATGATCCGACTTTTAAGCGTAAAGCTAGGGAAATTATCTATGCTCTTTCTTTGGAAAAGGATATGGATAAGGATGCTATTTTGACGTCTTATTTGAATGTATCTCCGTTTGGACGAAATAACAAAGGGCAAAATATCGCTGGTGTTGAAGAAGCTGCACAAGGTATTTTTGGTAAGTCTGCTGCGGAGTTGACTGTTCCGCAAGCAGCTTTTATTGCTGGTCTACCACAAAGTCCGATTGTTTATTCTCCTTATAGTGGGGATGGTCGTTTGAAATCTGATGAAGAGTTATCATTTGGTTTAACGCGAGCAAGTAATGTTTTATACAATATGTATCGAGAAGGTTATCTTACTAAGAGTGAGTATCATTCTTATAAATCTTATGATTTAAAACAGGATTTTATTGCTTCGGATACTGTGGCGGCATCTAAGCATGATTATCTTTATTATTCTGTGATGGAAGAAGCACAGAAGATAATGTATGAGTATTTGATAAAAAAAGATGGGGTTTCTGCTCAAGATTTGAAAAATGATGCTACTAAAGTTGCTTATGAAGAGCGTGCTTTAGAGGAACTCCAATCGGGGGGATATCAAGTAACGACAACCATTAACAAGCCTATTTATGAAGCTATGCAAAATGCTGTTAACCAGTATGGAAACCTTTTAGATGATGGAACTGGTCGTACAGAAGTTGGAAATGTTTTAATAGATAATAAATCTGGAGCCATACTCGGCTTTATTGGTGGACGTGATTATACAACTAATCAGAACAATCATGCGTTTGATACGAAAAGATCACCAGGATCCACTATTAAGCCTTTGATTGCTTATGGACCAGCTATTGACCAAGGTTTAATGGGAAGTGCCACTATGTTGTCAAACTATCCGACAACTTACTCAAGTGGTCAAAAAATCATGCACGTTGATAATGAAGGGACAGCAATGGTTACTCTCCAAGAAGCTTTGAATACGTCTTGGAATATTCCTGCTTTTTGGACTTATAAACTCTTACGAGACAAGGGTGTTGATGTTGAGAATTATATGACCAGGATGGGGATCTCTATTGATAATTATGATATCGAAAGTTTACCACTCGGTGGTGGTATTGACATGACTGTTGAACAGTTAGCAAATGGTTATCAAATGATTGCTAATAATGGTGCCTATGTTAAAGGCTACATGGTCGATAAGATTACTGACAATGAAGGCAAAGTTATTTATCAACACAAAGCGGAACCTGTCCAGGTTTTCTCTAAAGCTACGGCAACGATTTTACAGGACTTGCTTCGCGGACCACTTGATTCAGGAACGACTACTCAGTTTATGAGTCGATTGCGATCGTTGAATGGGCCCTTGGCTAATGACGATTGGATAGGTAAAACAGGGACAACAAATGATTATTCAGATGCATGGTTATCTGTGTCAACTCCCAAGGTATCATTGGCTTCGTGGGCTGGTCACGATAACAATACCTCTTTAGGAAAACTGACAGGCTATGATAATCATTCGAATTATTTGGCGAATCTTGTGAATGCCATTAGTCAGGCTGATCCTAATGCGTTTGGTGGTGGTCAGAAATTCTCTCTTGATTCAAGTGTGATAAAATCGACTGTCAATAAGCAAACGGGGTTAAAACCTGGAACGGCGTCGGAAAATGGTCGACGTTACACGATTAGTGGGAATACAACAACCAGTTATTGGGCAAAAAATGGTGCTGGTAATATGACTTACCGCTTCGGTATTGGTGGTACGGATAGTGACTATCAAAAAGCTTGGAGTAGTATTACTGGTGGCGGTAGCCAATCGAATAGTACAAAAAGAAATAGTCGACGATAAACTTGATTTTTAAGGTTATCAATGTTATAATATGAGCAACCATTTGACGTTTAATCACGGTTGAAATATTGTCCAACCGTGGCATAAAGCAGTTAAATCATACTTTAAGGAGTCCGATTTAGCTGCTCTTTTTGTGCCTATTTTCGTCATTCTTTAGATATGTAACGAACATTTAAAGATTCTGAAAATTGATTAACGCCAATAACTTGAAGTTGTTTTAGCAGAACCCTAAAATGAACTTCGTGATTGAACTCGAACGATTTTCGTTCATAACTCATTTAATAAAGGAGTAAGACTTGGCAGGACATGACGTTCAATACGGGAAACATCGTACCCGTCGTAGTTTTTCAAGAATTAAAGAAGTTCTTGATTTACCTAACTTAATTGAAATTCAAACAGATTCATTCCAAGATTTCTTGGATAACAGCTTGCGTGAAGTATTTGAGGATGTACTTCCGATTTCAAACTTCACCGATACTATGGAGCTGGAATTTGTAGGCTATGAATTAAAAGAACCTAAGTACACACTTGAAGAAGCGCGTGCCCACGACGCTCACTATTCAGTACCTTTGTTTGTTACTTTCCGTTTGATTAACAAAGAAACAGGTGAAATTAAGACACAAGAAGTTTTCTTTGGGGATCTTCCTTACATGACAGAAATGGGTACTTTCATCATCAATGGTGCAGAACGTATCATCGTTTCTCAGCTGGTTCGCTCACCAGGTGTTTATTTCAATGATAAAGTTGATAAAAACGGTAAAGTCGGTTACGGTTCAACCGTAATCCCTAATCGTGGTGCATGGCTTGAGCTTGAAACAGATGCGAAAGACATTGCTCACACACGTATCGACCGTACACGTAAGATTCCATTCACGACACTTGTTCGTGCTCTTGGTTTCTCAGGTGATGATGAAATTATTGATATTTTTGGTGAGGGTGATCTTGTTCGTAATACGATCGAAAAAGATATTCACAAAAATCCAAACGATTCACGTACTGATGAAGCCCTTAAAGAAATTTATGAACGTCTTCGTCCAGGGGAACCTAAGACGGCTGATTCATCACGTAGCTTATTGACGGCTCGTTTCTTCGATCCACGTCGTTATGATTTGGCTGCTGTTGGTCGTTATAAAATCAACAAGAAACTTAATGTGAAGACACGTCTTCTTGGCCAAACCATTGCTGAGAACTTGATTGATAGTGAAACAGGTGAGATTCTTGTCGAATCTGGTACGGTAATGACTCGTGATGTTATTGAGTCTATCGCTGAGCATTTGGATGGTGATTTGAACAAATTTGTTTACACACCAAACGACTATGCAGTAGTGACGGAACCGGTTATTTTACAAAAATTTAAAGTGGTAGCTCCAAGTGATCCTGATCGTACAGTGACGATTGTTGGTAATGCTAACCCAGACGATAAGGTTCGTGCACTGACACCAGCGGATATCTTAGCCGAAATGTCATATTTCCTAAACCTTGCTGAAGGTCTTGGAAAAGTTGATGATATTGACCACTTAGGTAATCGTCGTATTCGTGCTGTTGGTGAGCTTCTTGCTAACCAATTCCGCATTGGTCTCGCTCGTATGGAACGTAATGTACGTGAACGTATGTCTGTTCAAGACAACGAAGTCTTAACGCCACAGCAAATCATCAATATCCGTCCGGTAACAGCTGCTATCAAAGAATTCTTTGGTTCTTCACAGTTGTCACAGTTCATGGATCAACACAACCCACTTTCTGAGTTGTCTCACAAACGCCGTTTGTCAGCCCTTGGACCTGGAGGTTTGACGCGTGATCGTGCTGGTTATGAAGTGCGTGACGTGCACTATACCCACTATGGTCGTATGTGTCCTATCGAGACTCCAGAGGGACCAAATATCGGTTTGATCAATAACTTGTCTTCTTATGGGCATCTTAATAAGTATGGATTTATTCAAACACCTTATCGAAAAGTTGATCGTGAAACAGGTCGAGTAACGAATGACATTGTTTGGTTAACTGCAGATGAAGAAGATGAGTATACTGTTGCTCAGGCTAACTCGAAACTTAATGATGATAATACATTTGCTGAGGAGATTGTCATGGGACGCCATCAAGGTGTCAACCAAGAGTATCCAGCGCATTTAGCAGATTTCATGGATGTTTCTCCTAAGCAGGTAGTTGCCGTTGCGACTGCATGTATTCCTTTCTTGGAAAACGATGACTCAAACCGTGCCCTTATGGGTGCCAACATGCAACGTCAGGCTGTTCCATTGATTGATCCTAAAGCCCCTTATGTGGGTACCGGCATGGAATATCAAGCAGCCCATGACTCAGGAGCAGCTATCATTGCTCAACATGATGGTAAGGTTGTTTTCTCGGATGCTGAAAAAGTTGAAGTTCGTCGTGAAGATGGTTCTCTTGATGTTTATCATGTGACAAAATTCCGTCGTTCAAACTCAGGTACAGCCTACAACCAACGCACACTAGTTAAAGTTGGCGATATGGTTGAAAAAGGTGATTTTATCGCCGATGGTCCTTCTATGGAAAATGGGGAAATGGCCCTCGGTCAAAATCCAGTCGTTGCCTACATGACTTGGGAAGGTTACAACTTTGAGGATGCCGTTATCATGTCTGAACGTCTGGTAAAAGAGGATGTTTACACCTCTGTTCATTTGGAAGAATTTGAGTCAGAAACACGTGATACTAAGTTAGGCCCTGAAGAAATCACTCGTGAAATTCCCAACGTTGGTGAAGAAGCGCTCAAAGACCTTGACGAAATGGGAATCATTCGTATCGGTGCTGAGGTGAAAGAAGGCGATATTCTAGTTGGTAAAGTCACACCTAAGGGTGAGAAAGACCTCTCTGCTGAAGAACGTCTTTTACACGCTATCTTCGGTGATAAATCGCGTGAAGTGCGTGATACTTCGCTTCGTGTTCCTCATGGCGGCGATGGTATTGTTCGCGACGTGAAAATTTTTACGCGTGCTAACGGTGATGAATTGCAATCAGGTGTCAACATGCTTGTTCGTGTTTATATCGCTCAAAAACGTAAGATCAAAGTTGGCGATAAAATGGCTGGTCGCCATGGTAACAAGGGTGTCGTTTCACGTATTGTACCAGTAGAAGATATGCCGTATCTTCCAGATGGAACACCTGTTGATATCATGCTTAACCCTCTTGGGGTGCCATCTCGTATGAATATTGGTCAGGTTATGGAGCTTCACCTAGGAATGGCCGCTCGTAATTTGGGTGTCCACATGGCAACACCAGTCTTTGATGGAGCAACTGCAGAGGATCTCTGGGAAACGGTTGAAGAAGCTGGTATGGATAGCGATGCTAAGACAGTCCTTTATGATGGTCGTACAGGTGAACCATTTGACAACCGTGTGTCTGTTGGTGTCATGTACATGATCAAACTTCACCACATGGTTGATGATAAACTTCACGCTCGTTCAGTAGGTCCTTACTCACTTGTTACCCAACAACCACTTGGTGGTAAAGCCCAATTTGGTGGACAACGTTTTGGTGAGATGGAAGTTTGGGCGCTTGAAGCTTATGGTGCATCAAATGTTCTTCAAGAAATCTTGACTTATAAGTCAGATGATGTGACTGGTCGCCTTAAAGCTTATGAAGCTATTACAAAAGGTAAACCAATTCCAAAACCAGGTGTGCCAGAATCATTCCGTGTTCTTGTTAAAGAATTACAATCTCTTGGTCTTGATATGCGTGTCCTTGATGATGAAGACACAGAAGTTGAACTCCGTGATCTTGATGAAGGCGAAGATGATGATGTAATGCATGTTGATGATCTTGAAAAAGCGCGTGAAAAACAAGCTAAAGAGTCAGCAGAATTAGCACAGGCAGCAGCTGAAGATAAATAATAAAAGATGAAACAAAAAAGTTAGTTTTAGAGGCTATTCTTAAACTAACAAGCTGTTACAAGGTCAGGTAGTGGTTTTTCATTGCCTTTGACCGCGTAATATTGATAATGAAGAAAGGTACTATTAGTGGTTGACGTAAATCGTTTTAAAAGTATGCAAATCACATTAGCCTCACCTAGTAAGGTCCGCTCTTGGTCTTACGGTGAAGTTAAAAAACCTGAAACAATCAACTATCGTACATTAAAACCAGAACGTGAAGGACTGTTTGATGAAGTCATCTTTGGTCCAACAAAAGACTGGGAATGTGCGTGTGGTAAGTACAAACGGATCCGTTATAAAGGCATCGTCTGTGACCGTTGCGGTGTCGAGGTAACACGTGCTAAAGTTCGTCGTGAACGTATGGGGCACATCGAGTTGAAAGCTCCTGTATCACACATTTGGTACTTCAAAGGCATTCCATCTCGCATGGGTCTTACCCTTGACATGAGTCCTCGTGCTCTTGAAGAAGTCATCTATTTTGCAGCTTACGTGGTTATTGATCCTATGGATACACCGCTTGAAGCAAAATCTCTCTTGACTGAACGTGAATACCGTGAAAAACTTCAAGAATACGGCTATGGTTCGTTTGTGGCTAAAATGGGTGCAGAAGCTATCCAAGATCTTCTTAAACGTGTGGATTTAGAAGCTGAAATTGCAGAACTTAAAGAAGAGCTCAAGACGGCTTCTGGTCAAAAACGTGTGAAAGCTGTTCGTCGTTTGGATGTTCTTGATGCTTTCCACAAATCTGGTAATAAGCCTGAGTGGATGGTACTTAACATCCTTCCAGTTATTCCACCAGATCTTCGTCCAATGGTTCAGTTGGATGGTGGTCGCTTTGCAGCATCTGATCTTAACGACCTTTACCGCCGTGTTATTAACCGTAATAACCGTTTGGCGCGTCTTTTGGAACTTAATGCTCCAGGTATCATCGTGCAAAATGAAAAACGGATGCTTCAAGAAGCAGTTGATGCTTTGATCGACAATGGTCGTCGCGGTCGTCCAATCACAGGTCCTGGTGGCCGTCCGTTGAAATCGTTAAGTCACATGCTTAAAGGGAAACAAGGGCGTTTCCGTCAAAACTTGCTCGGTAAACGTGTTGACTTTTCAGGTCGTTCGGTTATCGCCGTTGGTCCTACCCTTAAAATGTATCAATGTGGTGTTCCACGTGAAATGGCGATTGAACTCTTTAAACCTTTCGTGATGCGCGAAATTGTTGCTCGCGAGTATGCTGGTAACGTTAAAGCAGCAAAACGCATGGTGGAACGTGGTGATGAACGCATTTGGGATATTCTTGAAGAAGTGATTAAGGAACATCCCGTTCTTCTTAATCGCGCGCCTACCCTTCACCGCTTGGGTATCCAAGCCTTTGAGCCTGTCCTTATTGATGGTAAAGCTCTTCGTCTTCACCCACTTGTGTGTGAGGCCTATAATGCCGACTTTGACGGAGACCAAATGGCTATTCACGTGCCCCTTTCTGAGGAAGCGCAAGCAGAAGCTCGTCTTCTTATGCTTGCAGCTGAGCATATCCTTAACCCTAAAGATGGTAAACCTGTTGTTACACCATCACAGGATATGGTTTTAGGTAACTATTACCTAACTATGGAAGATGCTGGTCGTGAGGGTGAAGGTATGGTCTTTAAGGATCGTGATGAAGCTGTAATGGCTTATCAGAATGGCTATGTTCACTTGCATTCACGTGTTGGTATCGCTGTGGATAGTATGCCAAATAAACCTTGGAAAGAAAACCAACTTCACAAAATTATGGTGACGACTGTTGGTAAAATCCTCTTTAACGATGTGATTCCAACTGAAATTCCTTACCTTCAAGAGCCAAACAATGCTAACTTGACGGATGGAACGCCGGATAAATACTTCTTGGAACCAGGTCAAGATATTCAACCAGTCATTGACTCACTTGAACTCAATGCGCCGTTCAAGAAGAAAAATCTTGGTAACATCATCGCAGAAACTTTCAAACGTCTTCGTACAACTGAAACGTCAGCCTTTCTTGACCGTTTGAAAGATCTTGGTTACTACCATTCAACCCTTGCTGGGTTGACTGTGGGTATTGCTGATATCCCGGTTATTGACAATAAAGCTGAGATTATCGATTCTGCTCACCGTCGGGTTGAAGATATTAATAAAGCTTTCCGTCGTGGTCTTATGACCGAGGATGATCGTTATGTAGCTGTTACAACAACATGGCGTGAGGCTAAAGAGGCTCTTGAAAAACGATTGATTGAGACACAGGATCCTAAGAATCCTATCGTAATGATGATGGACTCTGGAGCCCGTGGTAATATCTCTAACTTCTCCCAACTAGCTGGTATGCGTGGTTTGATGGCTGCTCCTAACGGGCGTATCATGGAACTTCCTATCTTGTCTAACTTCCGTGAAGGTTTAACCGTTTTGGAGATGTTCTTCTCAACTCATGGTGCTCGTAAAGGGATGACTGATACGGCCCTTAAGACTGCCGACTCAGGTTACCTCACTCGTCGTTTGGTTGACGTCGCTCAAGACGTTATCATCCGCGAAGATGACTGTGGAACAGATCGTGGCTTGACGATTACAGCTATCACAGATGGTAAGGAAGTAACAGAAACACTTGATGAACGTCTACAAGGTCGTTACACTAAGAAAACTGTTAAAAATCCAATCACTGGTGAGACAATCATCGGTCCTAATAAACTTATTACAGAAGATAAGGCTGCTGAGATTGTCAATGCTGGTGTTGAAGAAGTAACTATCCGTTCTGTCTTTACATGTAACACTCGTCATGGGGTATGTCGTCACTGTTACGGTATCAACTTGGCAACTGGTGATGCAGTTGAAGTTGGTGAGGCAGTTGGTACTATTGCTGCTCAATCTATCGGTGAGCCTGGTACTCAGCTTACGATGCGTACCTTCCACACCGGTGGGGTAGCCTCAAACACGGATATTACGCAAGGTCTTCCTCGTATCCAAGAAATCTTTGAAGCGCGTAATCCTAAAGGGGAAGCCGTGATTACCGAGGTTAAAGGTACTGTTATCGAAATCGAAGAGGATGCTGCTACCCGTACTAAGAAAGTCTATGTGCAAGGTAAAACTGGTATGGGTGAGTATGTGGTACCATTCACAGCTCGTATGAAAGTTGAAGTCGGTGACGAAGTGGCTCGTGGTGCGGCTTTGACGGAAGGTTCCATCCAACCCAAACGTCTTCTTGAAGTTCGTGACACCCTTTCTGTGGAAACTTATCTTCTTGCTGAAGTTCAAAAAGTTTACCGCAGCCAAGGGGTAGAAATCGGAGATAAACACGTTGAGGTAATGGTTCGTCAAATGCTTCGTAAAGTTCGTGTCATGGATCCAGGCGACACTGATCTTCTTCCAGGGACACTTATGGATATCGCTGATTTCACAGATGCTAACAAAGATATTGTTATCTCTGGTGGTATTCCTGCAACATCTCGCCCAGTTCTTATGGGAATTACGAAAGCCTCTCTTGAGACCAATTCATTCTTGTCTGCGGCTTCCTTCCAGGAAACAACACGTGTCCTTACAGACGCAGCCATCCGTGGTAAGAAAGATCATCTTCTTGGACTCAAAGAGAATGTTATTATTGGTAAAATCATTCCAGCTGGTACTGGTATGGCACGCTACCGTAACATCGAACCACAATCTGTTAATGAAGTGGAAGTTATCGAGGAAGTACCAGTTTCAGACGAAGTAACTGTTACAGAATAATAGAAAAATTGACACTTTATCAACTGTAGTAGGTGACTTATAACAAACAACGAGAGAGAATCAGATTGGTTCTCTCTTTTGTTGTGTTCAAAGCGAGATAAATCCGTTTTTTGAAGTTTTCATCTTCCTAAAGCCAAAAGCGTTTCGCTTAATGACTTTGATAAGTTCGTTGAGGGTTTTGCACTTAGCGTTAGAATAGCGTATTAGTGATATAGTCTTTACATGTGTTAAACGCTGTGAGAACAGATTGAAAGATGTGACGTTATTCACTGCAGAAATGATAGAGCTATTTTTTCGTACCATAAAACCCTAAAAGAACCTGTCATTTCAATAGTTAACCAGATAAGGTTCGTGTTTGTGCAGTATTCTACAAGCAGATTATTATCACATTAAACTATAATTTTATATAATAGACGTCACAGAAGGATTAGAGATAATCATTTGGAATACTTATTTTTGATTATATAACCAAAACATAATAGAAAGGAAAAGGGTGATTCAACTATCGAAAATGTTCTCTTATAGTTATTTGAAAAAGGGATATATCCTAATATCAAATGGTTATAGAGCTATCTTAATTTTTATTTAAACGAAGAATAAGATAATTTTCATAAAGATCTTAAGACCCAGTACATGATATGGCCTATCAAGTGATAAAAATGTATGGCGACTTTGAACCTTGGTGGTTCTTAGACGATTGGCAAGAAGATATCACTGCTATTAAAGAGTTCCAAACTTATGAGGATGCGCTCACTTGTTATCAAGAGGAATGGGAATTGTTACAGGAACAATTTCCTAAGGTAAATAGTCAATCAAATCTGATGTCAGCTTTTTGGCGGACAGATGACCAACGTTGGTGTGAAGAGTGTGATGAAGATTTACAACAATATCATTCCTTAATGATGTTAGGAAATTGGCAAGAGCTTCCTAAAAATTTACAGGATTTGGATTTTGAGCATCGTAATGCGGAAGGGATTCATCCTTCTTGTTCCATTAAACAGCATAACTCTTTATCATGAGATTAGTATGTAGGTTAAAGAAAACGTCTATTTTGGATAGTTTTCTTTAATCTTTTTTCTATCATTTGTCAAGTCTATCAATGGATTTGAGAATAATTTTTTAGAAACTTGAATTGTCAAGTTAAGTGCAACATCTTTTATCTGAACCAAAGTTGAGAGTTTAGGCTCTTTGGGCTAGCCCAAAGAGTTTTTCCGCGGACTGATACTCTAACAGTCTTCTTGGTCGCTGATTGATGGATGAAGTTGCCTCAGCTAATTTTTCTGCTGTGATCAGCTTTAGGGATGAACTCTCTGAGTAAGCCATTGAAATGCTCATTGCTTCCTCGTTCGTATGATGAGTAAGCATGGGCATAATACACCTGAACGCCTTCTAATTCAGGCAAGGAAGCGAATTCAGTACCGTTATCAGCTGTTATGGATTTGATTGGGTAGTTCCCAATGAGTTGAATCATTGCCTCATTCACATAGTGAGCCTTCTTTTCAGCTAGATAGACCGTAATGGCATAGCGAGTCTGTCTTTCGACTAGAGTTAAAATAGATAGTTCCCCAGCCTGTTTCAGACCAAGAACAGAGTCAATTTCCCAATGTCCAAACATTGATGTCATTTGGACGTTCTTCGATGGAAGTACCAAAATGCTTTTTGGTTGACGATCGCTTCTTGGCCTTGGGTTTTAGGCGCATAGCTCGAGGCAAGTCAATAGGTTTAACCTCCAGTAACCCTTGATGACTATAGGTGTACATGGTTTTAGTACTGGCTATTGTTTCATTAGGATAAGCTATGAAAAGGCAACCCTTTTTTGTACAAAATTTATAAAGTGTTTTTTGTTAAGCGATAACTCGCCTAGCCATTGGTGTTTGATAGTTGAGACTGCCGTGAATGCGACGACGAGACAAGACAGCCCCTTCTGTTTCCAGACATTTCTTGATTTTTCGAGCACCGTATCTAGATTTGCTCTCAAGGAAAATCCGTTTAACCATTTCTTCAAGCTCTGTTTCCGATGCTGGCTCTGTGGCTTTGTAGTAATAGCTGGAACGAGGGAGGTTCAACCAACGACACATGGCTGAAATGCTGTATTTATCCTTGTTAGCAGTGATTATTTGCCTTTTTGTGCCATAATCACTGCCGCTTGCTTTAGGATGTCTAGCTGCATTTTGAGTTCTTTATTGTGCTTTCTAAGGGCTATTAGCTCTCGTTGTTCCTCTGTTAGATTATCAATCGATTTGAAGGAACCAGTTGTTTTGGCTTGTCTGACCCATTTGTCGAAGGTTGAGGGGGTTAACTCATATTCTTTGATGATCTCGCTACGTTTCATACCGGCATTGTGAAGGTCAACGATTTGTTGCTTAAAGTCATCACTAAATTGACGACGTACTTTTCTAGACATATCTTTTCTCCTGTTTTTGATTACTATAGATCACTTTATAAATTCTGTCTAGTTTAGTGTAGCCGATTCAATATGACATTTGTGTCATGTTGCCATTCTTATCAGCACTGTATAATGACCTTATTAATAGAAATGAGGTTATAATATGTTTAATGATGAGTCATCGTTAAGAGAACTACCATTCGATGAATTGTGCCAGTTAATTCGACCAATTGTTTTTAAGTTTATGCGACAGTATCATATCCATCTTTGGGAAGTTAATGATTGGGAACAGGAAGGTATGATCTGCTTATTTCGTTTGATTCAGGATAAACCGTCTTGCTTGGATTGCCGTTCTTTGTTCTTTGCGTGTTTTAAAACAAAATTTTCAAGTTACTTAAAGGATGTTTTACGATCTCAAGAAAGTGATAAGAGAAGGCTTAATCGTTTACCCTATGAAGAAGTATCAACTTTGAGTCACTCTATCTCTCAAGGAGGTTTGGGAATAGATGAGAAGATTATTTTGAAAGATCAGTTACTCAGATTACGAGAACAATTACCGATTCAAAAGAAGCACCTTGTTGAGTTATTGTTAAGCGGGGAACGTTTCAAGGGACGCAGTGAACTCTTGAGACAATTGAGAGGACTTTCAGAGGGATAGAAAAACTACCAGTTTGAGGGCTTGCTCAAGCTGGTAGTTTTGGTTGTGATAGTGTGCTGCACTAGATGATTTAAACCTTTCGAATATAGATTAATTCGTTTTGATTATTAGATTCTTTGAAATGATAGTTTTCAAAGGAGAGCGCTTTTAAATCCTTTATTGTTTGACATTCCTCCATTGCGGCTGCTTTTAGAAAGTAACCACGTCCTTTTTTGGAAATAGTGGAGTGTTGTTTCCATTTTCCTGAATGATCTTGCTCGTAGAATCTAACTGTTATTAATTTTTGACGATTTATTGTCGAAAAAACCGTCTCAAATTCAGATGATAATAGTGAAATGATTGTTTCTTGTTCGAGTGATTCTATAAAATTATCGTAGTCTTTTTTCCAAAGGTTTTTTAAGGATTGGTTGTTGATCGATAGAGATGTATTAAAATCCAGCCGATGGGGCTTAATAAATTCAGAGATTGGAATTATGCCATATAATGCGGTTGTGATAAATGTTGTTTGATTAAGGTATTCTTCGGCATCATTTGATAGGCCTGTTTTTAGAGTTCGGTACATTAAACCATTATAAAGGTTAAGTGCCTTGTAGGAGAAACTTGTGTCTGAAGTGATATCATACCAACGTCTTTGTTCTTTTTGAGCAGTCTCGTCTTTTTTGAAATGATAGATAGAGAGTATTTCGCTCAAATCCTTTTGTGACATTTCGTCTATAATTTTCTTAGTGTTATTTGAATATATTTTTTTAATTTTTTCTGGTTTTTTCTCGACCATTTCTTTAGCAGTTGGTATTAAAAAACGTAGCATAATTGCTCTTTCCTTGTATTAATGTGTTATGGCAAATGTAGTTAGACTAATTAGAATGAAAAAATAGATAATAAAGGATATGATTTTAGGAAATAGAGATAGGTTAGTTTCTTTTTTAGGGCTGAATGTTATGCCTAACAAAAGACCGCCAATTAGACCTCCCAGATGTCCAACAACACTAACATTGGGAGTGAATAGATTGAAAATAAGATTGACAATAATAAGAGTTCTGTAAGAATTACTGAGATTTCTTAGATTGTTATTTTTACTGAAGTAACCTGTGACAACAATTGCAGCGAAAAGACCAAAAATTGAAGTAGATGCGCCTGCTACAATGACGTCAGGGGTTAATAATAGCACAAATACGTTTCCCATCAGGCCAGATAGAAGAAATAGAACAAAGAATTTTATATGCCCATACAGTTTTTCAGACAATTGTCCAAGGAAGAAAAGGGTGACAGTATTAAACAGGAAATGTTCCCAACCGATATGAACGAAAATGGGTGTAAAAAGGCGCCAAAAATGGGACATGTTTTCTTTTAGCACACTCCCGATTAATCCACCAAAACGATAGATAACATAGGGGCTTTCAGCATTTCCAGGATGTAACATTTGCATACTTAAGAAGACAAGGGAAATACAGACGGTAAATAAAATGGTGATAGGTGATTTTTTTAATGTAGACATTATTGTAATAGTTTTTTTACTGGAATATCGAATGAATCTTTTGGAAAGTGTTGGAGTTGGAATGGATAGATGGTACTGATAGTCTCGCCAGTATAGTCTGCTAAATAGCGGTCAAAATACCCAGCACCATAACCAATCCTGTAGCCATCAGGCGAAAAAACAACCCCAGGGACATGGATAAAATCAATGTTAGATTTTTTAACTTCTATATCTGATGTTGGTTCTAAGAGACCAAAGGATGTTTTTTGTAAATGATTTTTATCATATTTTACAAAAATCATTTTACCTTTGGGATAAGTTTTTGGAATAACAACCGTCTTTTTATCCTTAATAGCTTGTGAAATAAAAAGGTTAGTATTAAATTCATTGGCTGTTGAAAGGTAGGTGGCAACAACCTTAGCATTTTGATAAGAAGTTGTAGAAATTAATTTTTCTAAAAGCAAGGCATCAGCTTTATTTTTTTGCAAAATATTTTTTGAAAACTTTTTCAGTTTCAAAATCATTTTTTTTCGTTGTTCATTTTTAGTCATGTTCTTATCTTATCATGAAGTCAGATAAAATTCTAATATTCTTCAATAGCTTATACGAAGTGTCCGTTGGTACACGTCAAACTCATGAAGAAACAATCGTTTTCAGAAATCTATATCATAAATGACAAAATCAATAGATGCCCAACGTGACGAATTGGATAAGCGTCACATATGGAAAATCCGCTATCGCTTATCAACTATTCTCTTTTTAGTTTTCGTTTGCCAGTCAGCTGGTATTGAAAGTTGGAAGGATGTGGAGGCCTTTGCCGGTTGTCTTCGGGGGCATTGGTTGGTGGAAAGTATGCACTGGCTCTTGGATGTTGTCTATCGAGAATATTACAAACAGACTTTGATAAACGTGTCGCATTTAACCTAAATGTTATCCGAAAACGATTGTTTCTTCATGCGTATGACGTGCTGTTGATATTGTTTTAGTTGTCTTTGATTGTTAATTATGCTATAATTAACAATCAAAAGCTTGTGAGAAAGAAGGTGTAGGTATGGGATTTACAGATGAAACTGTGCGTTTTAATTTAGATGATGCTAACCGTAAAGAGATTAGCGAAACCCTATCAAATGTTTATCATTCCTTAGCTGAAAAAGGTTATAATCCAATCAACCAAATCGTAGGCTACGTTCTCAGTGGGGACCCAGCTTACATTCCACGTTACAATGATGCTCGAAATCAGATTAGAAAATATGAACGAGATGAGATTGTAGAAGAATTAGTGCGTTCTTATCTTGTTAATAATGGTGTAGAACTTTAATGAGAATAATGGGACTTGATGTTGGTTCGAAGACGGTAGGAGTAGCTGTAAGTGATCCTTTAGGGTTTACAGCTCAAGGTATCGAAATTATCGCAATTGACGAAGAAAATAAAGAATATGGTTTAGAGCGCCTAGCTGAATTGGTTTCCGACTACAAAGTTGATAAGTTTGTCGTAGGTCTTCCGAAGAATATGAATAATTCTGAGGGTCCACGTGTAGAAGCAAGTAAACTTTATGGAGATTTAATCAAGGAACGTTTTGAACTTCCTGTTGACTATCAAGATGAACGCCTAACGACCGTCCAGGCTGAGAGGATGCTAGTTGAGCAGGCAGATATTAGCCGTGGCAAACGTAAAAAAGTTATCGATAAATTGGCAGCACAGTTGATTTTGCAAAACTATCTAGATCGTATGTTTTAAGTTTAAGGAGAAAAAATGACAGAGAATCATAATCATGAACACGAACCAGAAGTTATTACTTTGGTTGATGACCAAGGTAACGAAAGTTTATTTGAAATTTTACTTACTATTGATGGTAAAGAAGAGTTTGGTAAAAATTATGTTCTATTGGTTCCAGCTGGAGCACAAGAAGATGATAATGGTGAAATTGAAATCCAAGCCTACTCATTTACTGAAAATGAAGATGGTACAGAAGGTGATCTTCAACCTATTCCGGAAGACTCAGATGTTGAATGGGATATGATTGAAGAAGTATTTAATAGTTTCATAGATGAAAATTAAGTTATTGATCCGATTTTTAATCGGGTCTTTTCTTTTATGAGATATTACTACGAAAGCATCCTATTTTTCCGAATGAATAAGTGAGATGAAAATAACTTGTATAATATCATTGAACTTAACGGAAGAAGAAAAGCAATTTATGAAGCACTATCAAGAAAAAGATTATCACTATTTTAGAGATATTCAAAAATATGCTCTACTTTTGGAAAAATTGACTAACGTGTAAATTCTGTTATACTTTGTTAAGAAGTTAAAATAAGGAGAACACTAGTGGCAACAAGTTACCAGGAAAATAGCACGATACCCTTAGATGATATAGATTCTTTTGATAACAAAATAAGTACTAACATTGGTGGATTGGCTCATTTTTATGTAATCCTCTTGAGTGCTATGGTTAGTGCCGTGTCTATCTTATTACCAGTTATAAAAGATTTTTCAACAGTGGAACAAACGCAAAATCTTTATACAGGCCTAATGATGTCAAAAGGTGTTCTACCTTACAATGACATTTATGCAACGGGTGGTTTTTTATATTATGCTGTGATAGCGTTGTCATACTTTTTAGGGACTAACTTATGGTTAATGGTCATTCATTTTTTAGCCTACTATATTTCTGGTCGGTACCTGTACAAGATTATTATTGATTTAACTCATTCAAATGAACTGGCAGTTGCCATGAACTTATTGTTTTATCTTTTTAATCTCATTCTGGGATTTGGAGGACTTTATCCTATTCAATGGGCTTTTCCATTTCTTCTAAGTATGATTTGGTTCATAATGTCTTATTTTAAGAATCAAGTTAAAGATGAATGCTTTATTATTTTTGGTGTCGTAAGTACAGTAGGGCTATTTATTGAACCGCGTCTTTTAGTCTTTTGGCTAATTTCGAATATCACTATTCTCATTTTTAACCTCAGGTCAAAACGTTTTGCACGCGGATTTTACCAAGCTTTATGTTTTATTTTTGGAACAATCTTAATTGGATATATTGTTGGTTATTTTATTTTTAATGAACAATTATTGGCGGAGTACATTGCACAACCAATTTTATTTAACTTAGTGATATTTCAATCTGGTCACGAGAATCTTCTAATCAGTGCCATTTTTCAAGCTATTCTTGTCCTTTTTTCAGGACTTTATCTTGGATTTATGAGAGATAATCAAAATGATTTTACACCAGTAAAGATTATTTTAATTAGCTCTATCATTGTTTATAGTATTTACGCACTTCTGTCACAAACTTTTAATAGTTATTACCTCTTGTTTGTGATTGTGCAAGGTATTATTTTATCAAGTCGGCGTCTAGTAAAGGATTATCAATCAAGCTTATCTAGTAGAACTCATCGTCGCAATAGGCGAGGATCTTTAGCAAAACAGTTTTTCTATAGTTATTTTACAAAAGCTTATTTATTACCTTTAATTTTGCTTATTGGCGCTGTAGGTCAGTTGGGATACCATTATTACCTAGAATCTCAAAACAAAAATGAGCGACAAGAACTGACTTCATTTATATCAAAAAATACTGATAAAGCTGAAAAAATCTATATTTGGGATAATCAAGCTACTGTTTATTTGCAATCAGAAAGACAATCCACATCAAAATTTTCTATTCCAAATTTGTACACGGTGACATCTAAAAATAAACAAAGTTTAGAAGATAGTTTGCTTCAAGATAATGCTGAATTTTTTATCGTTAAAAAAGGTAAGAAACTTAACAAAACTATAGCGAATAATATTTCGAGACATTATAAGCAAATTAAGGTAAACGGAGTAAACTCTTTCATTATCTATAAATTAAAATAAAATCAATATATTGTGTCTTAAAAGTTTTTTTGACACAATATATTGATTTTTAAGTTTCCTTATGTCATAATAACATCTATCAGGAGGTTTTTTCAATGACAATGCAAGAAGAAATGATAGCGGAAACAAGTCTAACTATGTCAAGTTTAAAACAAGTTGAAAAGTATGATGGAAGAATAGTTGCCTTTGATATTCAAAAATTAATTGCTAGTCTTGAAAAAGCTATGGTGGCAAATTCTTTGTTAGGTCAAGAAAAATGGCATACTATTTTAGAGGTTATTTTAGAGAAACTATCTAAAAAGAATGCTCCAACTCTCAAGACAAAAGATATTCAATTAGTAACCCTTCAAACATTATTAGATTACCAAGA
Source organism: Streptococcus jiangjianxini (assembly GCF_040225085.1). Lineage (NCBI taxonomy): Bacteria > Bacillati > Bacillota > Bacilli > Lactobacillales > Streptococcaceae > Streptococcus > Streptococcus jiangjianxini. The sequence continues at coordinate 24,584 of NZ_JBEHGL010000024.1, forward strand.
AGAAGATTTAGCGAAAGCGTATCAAGAGTTTTCCAAATCAAAACAGGAACATAAACATCAGGAAATGGATATCAATGTTGCTATTGATAAGTTAATTGGTAAGGATAAAGCAATTGTCAATGAAAACGCCAATAAAGATAGTGATGTTTTTAATACCCAACGTGACTTGACGGCAGGGATTGTTGGTAAGGCCATTGGATTGAAGATGTTACCTATGCACGTGGCCAATGCTCACCAAAAGGGAGATATCCATTTTCATGATCTAGATTATAGCCCTTATACGCCAATGACAAACTGCTGTTTGATTGATTTTAAAGGTATGCTGGCTAATGGTTTCAAGATTGGTAATGCTGATGTTGAAAGTCCCAAGTCTATTCAGACGGCGACTGCTCAGATTGCTCAAATCATTGCCAATGTCGCTTCTAGCCAGTACGGTGGTTGTACAGCAGATCGAATTGATGAGTTTTTAGCACCCTATGCTCAATTAAATTATGAAAAGCATTTAAAAGAAGCTAAGGAATGGGGTCTTGAAGGAAAACAAGAAGCTTACGCAGAAGCAAAGACGCAAAAAGATATTTACGATGCGATGCAGTCTTTAGAATATGAAATCAATACACTCTTTACTTCAAATGGTCAGACACCATTTACTTCATTAGGTTTTGGTTTAGGGACGTCTTGGTTTGAACGCGAGATTCAAAAGGCTATTTTAGCCATTAGAATTAAAGGTTTGGGTAGTGAGGAACGTACGGCTATTTTTCCAAAATTAATTTTCACCGTTAAACGAGGATTGAATCTAGAACCTGATTCTCCCAACTATGATATTAAACAACTGGCTCTTAAATGTGCTACCAAGCGCATGTATCCGGATATTGTTTCTTACGATAAGATCATTGAATTAACAGGCTCATTCAAAGCACCAATGGGCTGTCGCTCATTCTTACAGGGATGGAAAGATGAAAACGGACAAGACGTGACTTCAGGACGTATGAATCTTGGAGTAGTGACACTCAACTTACCTCGTATTGCTTTGGAATCTGATGGGGATATCGATAAATTCTGGGATTTATTCAAAGAGAGAATGCAGATTGCTAAAGATGCTCTTGTTTATCGTGTTAATCGTGTCAGAGAAGCTAGTCCAGCGAATGCTCCAATTCTCTATCAATACGGTGCTTTTGGAAAACGACTAGGCAAGACTGAAGATGTTAATCAAATATTTAATAAGCGTCGTGCAACAGTATCGCTCGGATATATCGGACTTTATGAAGTGGCTACAGTCTTCTATGGTCCAAACTGGGAAACCAATCTAGTTGCTAAAGACTTAACTTTGGATATCATTCGACAAATGAAAGAAGCTTGCGAAGCTTGGTCTGATGAGTATGACTATCATTTTTCAGTTTATTCAACACCGTCAGAAAGTTTAACAGACCGTTTTTGCCGACTAGATACGGAAAAATTCGGTGTTGTTAAAGACATTACGGATAAGGAGTACTACACTAATTCTTTCCATTACGATATCCGCAAAAATCCAACACCGTTTGAAAAATTAGATTTTGAAAAAGACTACCCTGCAGTTGGAGCATCAGGTGGGTTTATTCATTATTGTGAATACCCAGTGCTACAACAAAATCCCAAGGCGCTTGAAGCTGTTTGGGATTATGCTTATGATCGTGTCGGTTATTTAGGCACCAACACCCCAATTGATAAGTGTTATCTATGCGATTTTGAAGGAGATTTTGACCCGACAGAACGCGGATTTAAGTGTCCAAACTGCGGTAATACTGACCCTAAAACAGCAGATGTTGTCAAAAGAACATGTGGTTATCTTGGTAATCCACAGGCTAGACCAATGGTCAAAGGTAGACATAAAGAAATTTCAGCCCGCGTTAAGCATATGAATGGCTCATCATTGTAAAAGAAAAGGAAAATCATGGGAAAATATCAGTTAGATGATAAAGGAAAAGCACTTGTTCAACGCTTTCATGAAAAACATTCAATAGTGAAATCAGATAAAAAAGCGCGTGCACAGGAACTATTGAAAAAAGCTAAAGTGAAGCAAAAATAACGATCAGGAGAAAGATGACATGTTAAAAATAGGACTTGTTGGTATTGGAGGGATTTCTCAAAAAGCTTATCTTCCTTATATGAGACAATTACCTGATATAGAATGGCATCTTTTTACACGAAATAGTGATGTTAGGTACCAAGTATCAACTCTATTTGGGCAATCTTACACTTACGAAACATTAGAAGCGTTGTTAAAAGAACCGCTGGACGGTGTTTTTATTCATGCGGCAACTAAGGCTCACTTTGATATCGCTAGTCAATTTTTGGCACTGGGAATTCCTGTTTATATGGATAAACCATTAACAGAAGACTATGAATCTTCTCAAAAACTCTACCAATTAGCTCGAGAAAACAACACTTTTTTAATGGCAGGTTTTAATCGTCGTTTTGCACCGAGAGTTTTTGAAATGACAGAACTTCAGAACAAGCGACGTATTATTGTTGAAAAAAATGATATTAATCGTGCAGGAGATTTTCAATTTAAACTGTTTGACTTTTTTATCCATCCTTTAGATACAGCTTTATACTTACTTGATGACAAAATCAATTCAGCTCGTTTTAAAGTGATTAAAGACAATAATCTTCTGAGTCAGGTTTCAGTGATACTCGAGACAGACCAGTCAGTTGCTATTGTAGGGATGAATCTTCAATCAGGTAGTCGCAGAGAAATTATAGAGATTCAGACACCTGAAGAAACCTATCATCTTGAAAACTTAGATGAGTTAACTATTTTTAAAGAAACAAATCAGTTAATAAAACAATTTGGATCTTGGGACACGACACTATACAAGAGAGGTTTTGAAACCATTATTGACAGTTTTCTTGAAGCTATTCAAACCAAGCAAAATCCTGTTAGCCCTCAATCCAGTTTGTTAACTCACTGGCTTTGCCATCAAATTAACCAATCCAGCGCAACGAATGGAGTGCTTAATGTCGAATTACCAAAATAATCTCATTATTCGCCGACCAACGATTGCTGATAGAAAAACAATCCTCGAGATGATTGAGGAGTATCACAAAGCCGACAGCTCAACTAGTGGACTGTGGAATTTTGCTAACAATCAGGATAATTTTGAACGTTGGATAGAAGCTAATCTCTTACAAGAAGCTGGATTGTTAGGAGAAAATATCCCAGCCATCCAGTTGGTAGCTTTTAATGATCAAAATCAAGCCATTGGCTTTTTAAATATTAGATTGCGCTTGAATCAAAAGTTACTAGCAACAGGCGGTCATATTGGCTATTCTGTTCGACCAAGTGAAAGAGGACGAGGTATTGCCAAAACGATGTTGAAAGAGGCAATTGCTATTGCAACCACAAAAAATATTCAAAACATCTTAGTGACTTGTCATCGAGATAATCAAGCTAGCCGAGCAGTAATCTTAGCTAACGGTGGCGTTCTCGAAAATAGTATTGATGAAACGGAAAGGTACTGGATAACAAGTAATGAACAATCCTAAACCTGGTGAATGGAAATCAGAAGAGTTAAGTCAAGGGAAAATAATAGATTATAAAGCTTTTAATTTTGTTGATGGCGAAGGTGTCAGGAATTCCTTATATGTGTCCGGCTGTATGTTTCATTGTGAAGGTTGCTATAATGTTGCTACTTGGTCTTTTAATGCCGGCATACCATATACACAAGAGTTGGAAGAACGGATTATAGAAGACCTATCTCAGCCCTATGTACAAGGTTTAACACTACTAGGTGGAGAACCTTTCTTAAATACAGGTATTTTGATTCCTCTCTTAAAACGTATCAGGACAGAATTGCCCAATAAAGATATTTGGTCTTGGACAGGCTATACTTGGGAAGAAATGATGTTGGAGACAGATGATAAGATAGAGATGCTGAAACTGATCGATATTCTTGTTGATGGTAGGTATGATCGGAATAAAAGAAATCTTATGTTACAATTTAGAGGCTCATCAAACCAGCGAATTATAGATGTTCAAGAATCACTTAAAAGCAACAATATTATTATTTGGAAAAAGTTACAAAATTAGCTTGACAAGTTCAATGCAAATATAGTAATATATAAAAGTTCTCAAATCACCCCATAGTTGTCATAAGACTTTTGAAAAAAAGTTGAAAAAAGTTATTGACAAAGTTCGGGAGGTTTGTTAGAATAAAGAAGTTGTCTCTTAGGAGGCGATAAGACCTTTGAAAACTGGATAAAGAAACCAAACGTGCGGGTTACATTAAGTAACCTGTCAATAAAAGAAGAAAAAGTCAGATGATATCTGACTGAGTACAGTTCAAATGAGAGTTTGATCCTGGCTCAGGACGAACGCTGGCGGCGTGCCTAATACATGCAAGTGGAACGCATTTATAACAACCGTAGCTTGCTACACTTGATATAAATGAGTCGCGAA
>NZ_JBEHGL010000025.1:0-28364 GCF_040225085.1 Streptococcus jiangjianxini
ATTGTAGGTAAGAATCATAAGAGCGCTGTTATCACACTTGTAGAGAAACAATCTAAAGCGATTATCACTCTTCAAACTGATGGACGAAAAGCCAGTGATATTGAACGCTCCCTTAATCGCTGGTTGTCACAATTTCCGAAGCATCTGTTCAAATCTATAACGTTTGATTGTGGGAAAGAATTTTCCAACTGGAAATCCATCTCTAATCAGAATGACATCGACATCTTCTTTGCAGATCCTGGTTGTCCAGGACAGAGAGGTTTGAACGAGCATTCTAACGGGCTATTAAGGCGACACGGGCTTCCTAAGCAAATGGATTTTAACGGTATCTCTCAAGACGTTTTATCAGCTATAGCTGATAAAAGAAATAGAATACCTAGAAAATCCCTAAACTATCAAACACCGTATCAAGTTTTTCTGAGTAAGATAAACTGTCTAGCTTAATTTGACAATTGAGATTCTTAAAGTCACTCTTACGAATCTCAGCTCAGACTTGTTCAATTGGATTCATCTCAGGTGTATAAGGAGAAATGAACTCAAAGCCAATGTTGGCAGGCTTCTCTAACACCCCAGCTTTACGAACAATAGCCATCATTGATGCTTTCAAATCATTCTCTTTTTAGACCAAAATGAGAAGAGGTAAGACCAATTTGAGTGATACTTATGTTATTGTTCAGCCCTTCGCTCCACTACCGTTACAGAAAGGTCACCATTACTGCGGTGGTCTGCTGACTTTCTCATGATTGCTTGTTAATACGTCTTCAACGCTCGTGAAACCATATGGGATAAGTCATATCCCTTTTCTCGTTTACACAGGATATGAGGATGTAAAAAAGTCTAAGTGAAAATAGGAATTCTGGCAAAGTGTCCAGAGACTCTAGGAAGAATTATCTGTTTCACATAGTCCTTAGTCCGAATTCAGTGATTCTCGTACTGGACACATAGAGATGCGACTACTCCTTAGGACTTTAGCGTTTCAGGCCTCTCTGTCTACTACGTACCCCAAATAACATGTTCCTTTTCGTAAAGCCACGATTTTGCTATCTTTTCCTGACGGTTTCAGTTTCTAGCGTTAGTTTTAAAACAGTCTGTTTCTGAGTATTTTATACTCAATAAAAATCAAACTTAGCATTTGTGCTATTTTCTTAGGGGGTCAGTGCCATAAACTACAGATTTTTCGTTACTGCCCATTTCATTCACTGAAAAAATATCTTATTTGACTCACTTAGCCTGCTCCAGTTTATAGCAAAAAGACATCATTATAGACGAAATAGCTATTTTTGAAATTAAATGAGTATTAAGCCGGTACCTCCCGATAGTTAGACGTGGGAATCGCTATTAGGTTCAACGGTAGCGGGTGTCCAGGAGGACTTACACCTCAAAGACGCGACAGATCCGTCGTACTTAAAAATGAGGCTGGGACAAAAGTCTTGCCGATTAAAGCAAAAAGCAACGGTTTTGGTTCCGTTGCTTCATGAAGACAAACCTCCAAAATGGAGTTTGTCTTCAATCTGAAATACACACGTTGTTAACATGTGTATTTTTAAGTGTATTAATAAGCTTGCTGAATTGTTCCACTGTACTGGCCTTGATTAGCCGGTACTTGCTCATTATAAACTTCTTGTGAGTTAGTATTCGGAACAGTTGTATCGGCAGCTGGATAGGATTCCTGGGGAGCCTGGTAGTCATAGGTTTCAGAAGGAACGGACTGGTTACTGTCATCACCATATGATTCTTCACCTTCTATCGATTCTTCATTATCGAGCCCAATTCCATACAGTTCTTCATAAGTAATGACGTTGGTCTTCAACTGTTTTAATGTTTTTGATTTCTTACCTAACTGCTTCTTAATGCGATTTTGTGTCGTTAAAATTGCTTTAGTCGTTGGAATCTGGTACGATCCCCCATTGATATCAGCATCCTCGCCTTTTAGCTGATATTCTTTGACATGTTTTACAGTATCTGCATACTTAAACAAACTGGGAATCGTTGAGGAATTGATTTTGATATCTGTTTGCATATTACCCGCAACTGCGTTTAGAATCTTCTTATAAGATGACACACTATTGCCCAGTTTTAAAACTTTTCGCATCACCTTTTGAATCACTTCACGCTGACGCTTTTGACGACCATAATCCCCTTCAGGATCATCATAACGCATCCGAGAATAAACTAAAGCTTGTTCACCATTTAATCGATGCGTACCTGGAGCTACCGTTGCCGTATAGTCTGGCTCATTTTGGGCGATAGAAATCGGAAAATCAAAATGATTGGTTACGGTAATACCTCCAACAGCATCGACTAGATCCATCAACCCTTGCATATTGATTTGCATATAGTAATCAATATCAATATCAAGCATTTCCTTAACAGTCATCATCGCCATCTGAGCACCACCTGCTGCGTAAGCAGCATTTAATTTAGCTTCCTCACCGTTCTGATCATTTGATTTAGGACCTTTTAGTTTCACCATGATATCACGCTCTAAACTAGTCATGGTCGTCTTTTGGGTTTTAGGATTAACAGTGACCAAAATCATCGAATCACTGTTACCTTCCCAAGTAGAGCCACGTTCTGCAGTCCCCGTATCTACTCCCATCAACAAAACTGAAAATGGTTTATTTTTATCAATAGCTTTACTTGTTTCATGACCATCAAATTCCTTAAAGGTTTTCGATAATGTTCCTGTAGAAAAAGCATAAGCTGAGCCAAAGTAAACGCCAATTGCAACTATTGTTGTTGCTATAATTAACGACAACATTAAAACGATTTTTTTCCCTAGTTTCATTATCTCATATTACCTATCCATTTACTCATCATTAAAAGATCTAAATACGTCTCTTCATCTAATTTTAGCGCTGCTTTCTTCTCGCCTTCAATCTCAAATCCAAAATCTTGATAAAGCTTGATGGCTCGATGATTTCGGGATTGAACTGTTAACTCCAAGCGTTTCATTTGAGGGCTATGTTCTGCCCAATCACAAACTAATTCCATTAAATAATGACCAACACCATGACCATTATAAACTTGTTTTACGGCAATAAAAAGGTCACCAACATGATTGACATTAAATTCATCACTGCTAGTGACATTGACCATTCCTATAATATTATCATCCACTTTTGCTAGCAAACAAATACGATTCAAACTGTTTAAGTTAAAAGAGAGAACACTTTGCAAATCCTCAATCGAAATATCTGGGCTATCGTTAATAATAAAGGATGTTTCTTGACTAACCTCATCTATAAATACTTTAATAGCTTGTGCATCAAATGGTTGCGCTTCTTCGATAACTAATTCCTTATCAGCCATATTTAAGTCAGTTCACCTATCAATTCCTGATATTTAGGACCTTTTCCAGTTAACGATAACCGGCGTCCCTGTCCGTCTACTTCAATTGTAACCTTTAGGTAATTTTCTGGCAGATGATGTTCAATCAATTCACCCCACTCAATAACAGTCACTCCGTCTCCAAATAAGAAGGTATCTAAATCTATTGAATCTGGATCATCACCAATACGGTAAACATCCAAATGGTAAAGAGGTAAACGTCCTTCATATTCTCTAACAATGGTATAAGTGGGACTTTTAATCATTTGTCCAATATCGAGTCCTCTTGCAAGTCCCTTAGTGAGAGTTGTTTTCCCAGTTCCAAGATCACCAGTCAAGATAAGAATATCACCTAACTCTAATTTTGAACCTATTTTTTCTCCAAAATCTATTAACTCAGACTCATTATTAACCTTATACATAGACTACATTATATCATAGGAGACAGGCTTTGTCACAATTCATTTGCAAGTTCATGATATGAAAAATCACCAGCATTTAGGCTGATGATTTTCACTTTGATAATCAGAGAATCGCTAAGATAACAAAATTGAGAATAAAGAGAGCTGTTGCTCCCCAAAGAATGGGATGAATTTCTTTAGCTTTCCCTTTAACCACTTTAACTAAGCAATAGAAAATAAAGGCGGCAGCAATTCCATAAGAGATGGAATAACATAGTGCCATAAAGAAGGCTGCAAAGAAGGCTGGTAGCGCATCTTCGAAATTACTCCAATCGACATCAAGGAATGATGATACCATCATAACACCAACAATGATAAGCGCTGGTGCTGTCGCTGCTGCAGGTACAACTCCGATAATTGGCAATAGAAAGACTGACACTAAAAATCCACAAGCTGTTGCGACAGCTGTCAAACCTGTCCGTCCACCTTCAGCAATACCTGCTGCTGATTCAACATAAGTTGTTGTATTAGAAGTACCAAAGAGAGCTCCAATTGAAGTTCCAACAGCATCCGCGAAAAGAGCACGATCCATTTTTGAAGAGAAACCTGACGAATTTTCAAGGGAGGCTTCATCTTCTGCTGAGAAAATACCTGTACGACGACCTGTACCGATAAACGTGCCAAGTGTATCAAAAGTATCTGAGAGCGAAAAGGCAAAAATAGTCATCAAAACCAGCGGAAGACGGCTTGAATCAGTAAATAGTGATTTCATACCTCCAAAGGCTGCAAAAAATGTTATTCCCAATTCATCAAAGGCTGAACCAATATTATTTGAAAAATTTATTGTAGAGAGGTCAACGACTCCCATAGGAATACCGATAAGTGTTGTCGCCACAATACCAATTAAAATAGCACCCCGAACATTCTTAATCACAAGAATTGCCGTTATAAAAAGCCCGAGAATAGCAAGAATAACAGCTGGATCAGTAAAAGTTGATATGGCAGGTACAACGCCACCTCCTGCCAAAACTGAAGTCACCCCCTTAGACAAATCAGCTGATGCTGGAGATGAGCCATTAAGACTAATGATATCTTTAGCTGAGGTAGAAAAAGTAATGATGTTAGCGTTTTTAAAGCCAAGATAAGCTACAAAAACACCAATACCACCACCAATGGCATGTTGAAGACTTACAGGAATAGCCTTAATGATGCTCTTACGAACTTTGGTCACGGTGATAAAAATGTTAAACAAACCGCAGATAAAAACCATCGCTAAAGCTTCCTGCCAAGTGAATCCTAGACCAAAAACAACTGTGTAGGTAAAGAAGGCATTTAACCCCATCCCAGGCGCCAGTGCATAAGGAACATTGGCGAAAAGCCCCATGATCAAGGTAGAGATAACAGCTGAGATAATGGTAGCTAAGAAAACAGCTTGTGTTGGCATTCCAGCAGCACCCAAAAGACTTGGATTGACAAAGAGGATATAACTCATGGCAAAGAAAGTCGTTAAACCAGCCATAATTTCAGTACGAACCGTCGTACCGTTTTCTTTTAAGTTGAAAAATTTTTCCATTTTTAAAAACAAGACTCCTTTTAGTTGAACGATAAATCTATATTAACAAAAAATCGTTCGTATTTCAATGGATTCTTATCTAAAAAACAAACTTTTTTTAGTTTTTATTCAGTCATTTCCTTCCAAAAGCCATAAACACAAAATTTGTATAAACAAAAACCCTAGCACGAAAGGAATTTCCGAATAGGAAAAGACCTTCATTATCTCATCAATAACAAGGCTTGGGTGTGTTATCGCATTCCAAGAATTAAGCCTAGCAAATCGACCTATGTGAATAGCTAAACTGGACACAAAGGATAATATTGCCATAAAGACATACCGAAAAAGCCAATTTCTCATTTTGAGTAGGTTAGTGACATAACGAACGCTTAGAACACCCGCAATTAAGGCCAATAAGATACTAGACATATAGACTAAAAAATACATAAAACTCAATTGATCCGTTAAAATATCTCTTACAAAATACATATGGACAACATCGGTTAACATATAAAAAGTATTAGGATAAAAAAGTAACCAGCCCATCAATAGAAACACTTGTAACCACTTGTGATTAATAACACGGGCTATATAACTAAAATCATAAGCAACTAGAGCCAAAAAAACATTCCAAACCAAACCAGGGCCTGTTAGATTATAATGCCAAGACGCAAGAGCGATAACGGCAAAAAAACCATGAGCCAGTATAAACTGTCTTTTCATCTGAACACCTCCGTTTTAATTGTTTTATTGTACCATAAGAGCAGCCAAATTCTCCTTATGCTTCATTTTTTGCTATAATATCTCTATGACTAAAAAAATTATTGCTATTGATTTAGATGGAACGTTGCTTCACAGTGATAACACAATCTCAGATTACACTGTTAATACTATCCAAAAAGTTCGCGAACAAGGCCATCACGTTGTTATCGCGACGGGACGTCCCTATCGTATGGCGATTGACCATTACAAACGCCTCGAGTTAGATACGCCCATGATAACCTTTAATGGTTCCCTGACTCACTTACCTGGAAAAAAATGGAAATTTGAACAATCCGTTACTTTAGATAGATCTTATTTATTTGAGCTTCTCAAGTCTAGTGACTTCTATGAGATGGATTTTATCGCTAGTGAATATCGTAAAAACTTCTATATTACACTAGAATATCCAGAACGTATCGAACCTTCATTATTTGGTGTTGATAAAATCACTGAACAGATGCGACTTGAGCCACATAAAATCACTCGAAATCCGAACGCTCTTTTGATGCAGACCCGAGCAGCTGATAAAATAGCCCTAGCGACCACTATGCGTGATCATTTTAAAAACGAAATCGAAGTGGATTCTTGGGGTGGACCTTTGAATATCTTGGAAGTCTCTCCTAAAGGCATAAACAAAGCTTTTGCACTTTCATACCTATTAAATGTCTTCAACAAAACACCTGATGATTTAATTGCTTTTGGGGACGAACATAACGATACTGAAATGCTGCATTACGCCAAAACAGGCTATGCTATGAAGAATGCAAGCCAGGTACTCCTCCCTCATGCCGATGAGCAATTGGCTTTCACAAATGAAGAGGATGGCGTGGCAAAACAGCTTGAAAAACTTTTTTTATAAGAAAGAAAATGTTTTCTTGTTTTGACAGAAAATTTAATGAAATCATTCAAAAGTGAGCAGCTGCTAGATAGCTACTCACTTTTATTTTCATTTTCAAGCAAATAAGTTGACAGGTATTGAAAAATACCGAAGTATTTTGCCTTTTTTTCTCAATACCCCTTGCATTTTAGCTGAAAACGTTTTAGAATAAAGTGTTCTAACTTTTTAGGATAAACAAGAGTGCCTTTTTGGCCATATCTGGAGAGATTCTTCTTTATCCTAGAAAAAATAACTTATAGGAGGAAGAACACGAATGGGTATCGGTATTATTATTGCCAGCCATGGTAAATTTGCTGAAGGTATTCATCAATCTGGTTCTATGATTTTTGGTGATCAAGAGAAAGTTCAAGTTGTAACTTTCATGCCAAGCGAAGGACCTGATGATTTGTATGCACACTTCAACAATGCTATCGCTCAATTTGATGCTGATGATGAAATTCTTGTCCTTGCTGACTTATGGAGCGGTTCTCCATTTAACCAAGCAAGTCGTATCATGGGTGAAAATCCAGATCGCAAGTTCGCCATCATCACTGGTCTTAATTTGCCAATGTTGATCCAAGCCTACACAGAACGCATGATGGATGCGAATGCCGGGGTTGATCAAGTTGCTGCAAATATTATTAAAGAAGCTAAAGACGGTATCAAAGCTCTTCCAGAAGAGCTTAATCCAGTTGAAGAAGCTTCTTCAACTGAAAAAGTTGTCACTGCCCTTCAAGGAGCTATCCCACCGGGAACTGTCATCGGTGATGGACAACTTAAAATCAACCTCGCACGTGTTGACACACGTCTTCTCCACGGTCAAGTGGCGACCAACTGGACACCTGCTTCTAAAGCAGACCGTATTATCGTTGCTTCTGACACTGTTGCCAAAGATGACTTGCGTAAACAATTGATCAAACAAGCTGCACCTGGCGGTGTCAAAGCGAACGTTGTTCCGATTGACAAACTTATCGAGGCAGCAAAAGATCCACGTTTTGGTAACACTCATGCACTTATCCTGTTTGAAACACCTCAAGAAGCGTTACGTGCTATTGAAGGTGGCGTACCAATTAAAGAACTCAACGTGGGATCAATGGCTCACTCTACTGGTAAAACAATGGTTAACAACGTTTTATCTATGGATAAAGATGACGTGGAAACATTTGAAAAATTACGTGACTTGGGCGTTGAATTTGACGTTCGTAAAGTTCCAAGTGACTCTCGTAAAAACCTCTTTGACTTGATCAAAAAGGCAAATGTTAAATAATAACCTATTCGAATAAAGGTAAACTTTATTTCGGTACTCTTATTTCTCGAAAGGATCAAAAAATGTCAGATATTTCAATTATTTCTGCTATTTTGGTCGTTGTTGTTGCCTTCCTTGCAGGTCTTGAAGGTATCCTCGACCAATTCCAATTCCACCAACCACTTGTAGCATGTACCCTTATCGGACTTGTTACAGGCAACTTGACTGCCGGCATCATGCTTGGTGGTACCCTTCAAATGGTTGCTCTTGGTTGGGCTAATATTGGTGCCGCTGTGGCACCAGACGCTGCTCTAGCCTCTGTCGCTGCTGCTATTATCATGGTTAAAGGTGGCGATTTTACGCCAAAAGGAATCACTTTTGCCTACTCAACTGCGATTCCACTTGCCGTTGCTGGACTTTTCCTTACAATGATTGTACGTACTATCTCAGTTGGTTTAGTACACGCTGCTGATAAAGCAGCTGCTGAAGGAAACATCGCTACACTTGAGCGTACTCACTTCATCGCCCTTCTTCTTCAGGGTCTTCGAATTGCTATTCCTGCTGCACTGTTACTTGCCGTTCCTGCTTCATCTGTTCGTGGTGTCCTTGAATTGATGCCTGAATGGTTAAGTGGTGGTATGCAAGTTGGTGGTGCCATGGTTGTTGCCGTAGGTTATGCTATGGTCATCAACATGATGGCAACTCGTGAAGTATGGCCATTCTTCGCTCTTGGTTTCGCATTTGCTGCACTTTCTGACCTTACCCTTATTGCTATGGGTGTTATCGGTGTTGCTATTGCCTTTATCTACCTCAACCTTTCTAAACAAGGTGGTTCAGGTAACGGTGGCGGTTCAGCTTCTATGGATCCAATCGGCGATATCCTAGAAGATTACTAAGAAGGGAGTGCCTACAATGACTGAAAATCAAATTAAATTATCAAAAGCAGATCGCCAAAAAGTATGGTTCCGTTCACAATTCCTTCAAGGATCTTGGAACTACGAGCGTATGCAAAACTTAGGTTGGGCTTACTCACTCGTTCCAGCCATTAAAAAGCTATATACCTCAAAAGAAGATCGTGCTGCAGCTCTTGAGCGTCACATGGAATTCTTTAACACTCACCCATATGTTGCTGCTCCTATCCTTGGTGTGACACTTGCACTTGAGGAAGAAAAAGCAAATGGTACTGATATCGACGATACTGCTATCCAAGGGGTTAAAATCGGTATGATGGGACCTCTTGCTGGTATCGGTGACCCTGTTTTCTGGTTTACTGTTCGTCCTATCCTTGGTGCTCTTGGTGCTTCACTTGCGCAAGCAGGAAACATCATGGGACCAATCATCTTCTTTGTCGCATGGAATGCTATCCGTATGGCTTTCCTATGGTATACACAAGAATTCGGCTACAAATCAGGTAAAGAGATTACTAAAGATATGTCCGGTGGTATCCTTCAAGATATCACTAAAGGGGCTTCAATCCTCGGTATGTTCATCCTTGCTGTGCTTGTAGAGCGTTGGGTATCTATCAACTTCACCGTAGACTTGCCTGCTACAAAATTAGCTAAAGGGGCTTATGTCGAGTTTCCTAAAGGCAATGTAACTGGTGCAGAACTTCAAGGTATTTTAGGTCAAGCGATGAGCGGACTTAGCCTTACACCTGAAAAAACGAATTCATTGCAAGGTCAATTAGATTCATTGATCCCTGGATTGATGGGACTCATTCTTACATTCGTATGTATGTGGTTGCTTAAGAAAAAAGTATCACCTATTACAATGATTATTGGTCTTTTCGTACTTGGTATTCTCGCTCGTCTTGCAGGTATCATGTAATCAAAAAAGGGTTTCCATTTGGAAACTCTTTTCATTATGTTAAAATAGTTTAGCAGGAACAAAATCAATCAATGACCTCAAACACCTGTTAGTAGAAAGGAAATCATGGCCCAATCACAAAATAAAGAAGTTTTACTACAAACAACTGGTGTCTCTTATCTTGGTATGGGAGGAAAAGTTGGTAAATTTCTAATTGGCGATGTCGCTCTGGAGTACTATAACGATCGCAATGTCGAAGACTATATCCAAATCCCATGGACTAGCATTCAACAAATTGGTGCTAATGTTACTGGTCAAAAAGTCAGCCGTCACTTCGAGATTTTTACTGATTCTGGAAAGTTTCTCTTCTCATCAAAAGATTCAGGTAAAATCCTCAAGATAGCTCGTGATAAAATCGGTAATGACAAGGTTGTCAAATTACCCACATTAATCCAAGTCATTACTAGTAAATTCAAACGCCAGTAAGCTAAATACGTTAAAACAAGCTTGATATCAGGCTTGTTTTTCAATTGCTAGTGTGTATTCTAAAAGCTTCAATGAAAGTAACCTCTCTTGTTTCGTACTGTGTTCTGATGCCATTAAAACAGCTTAGGGAACCCTAAAAATATCTAAGAGATGAACTTTATGGACTAATCTCTCGTAAAGGCATTTTATACTCAATGAAAATCAAAAATAGACTAAGCAGCGTCGATGCAGATAGAACTGAAGTTCATCAAATCAAGCCAGCAACATCTGCTTTTGATTTTTGAAGAGTGTTAGACAAACGTTTAATAATCTAGTCTATCATAAAGAAGATCGTCTGCCCATGCTATTTGGGAGACTAGTCCAACCACAAATAAGCCAGTTCACTTCTTATAATCAAGTACATGTTTTTTAAGCAAAGGCAGGCTGGATAGTCCACTGCTGCGGATATAGACAATTTGGGACATGCCATACTTTGTAACCGCCAACTAGCTTGATCTTTAACCTTTAGAGTTGATTAGTTTTTAGAATTTCTACAAGGTCCATCAAGCTATCAGAGGTACCCTACTAGCAGGTTCTACTTCCTCCAGTCGCCACAATTTTTCCCTGAATATAGTCTAGTTTCAATCATTTGATGATGATTGTTCGCAGGAAATACCATCCTGGTGATTCCATACTATGTGATAACCTAATACTGAAATACCAATCACTGATACAATTGATCTTAATCTTTTTAATTTTTGTCAGACTGTCTCATTCTTATGACAATCAATACCCAGCGAGGCAAGCAGCGCTAACATTTGATTATAGTATAGTGGATGACACATCAAATATGATTAAGAGAACGGCCTGATCTTCAGTGATAGTTATCTTCGTTTCTATCAAAAAAACTTCTAATACTCAATCAAAATCAAAAAATAACTTATACTCTTTCGAAATCAAAAATAGCGGATATCCAATCTCTGTGTACAATCGGCTTTAGTTGACAAGGTGGCAAAGTTTGAATCACTTCTTGAAGGTTATCAATGACCTCATTTAATGTTCTAAATCCACTATTCTTAAAGCCACGTTTAAAACACATGATGACATGGTGAACAAGCTGCAAGAAGTGATTCAAACTTTGACTGATCCATTTAAAAAACCATCGTCAACAAACAATGGTTACAGAAAGTTAGTTTTTTGATTTTGGATAAGTATAAGTTAGCGCATTAACCAACTTAAAAATTATTTTTGGGAACTATATATCTGTTTACACCAACCACAATATGTAGTGTTTCCGAGAATATACAAAAAGGCGACTTCCAAGCTAGGAAATCGTCTTTTCATCTGCTCTAATTGTCAATAATATCTTCTAAGTTTTTCCTGATTTTCTTTAAAAAATTCTTCTAGCCAATCCATACCATAGGCGTGACTGAATCCTTCTAGGAGAACAGAGAAGTCAATGCTGTCAAATCCCATTTCCTCCAAACCATCAAAGGTATTAAATGGTGAATGAAAGTGTTTATATTTGATGATTGCTCCAATATCTTTCAAATCCTGCTCTCTTGTGCTAACCATCTTCATACCCAATACGTATTCAATTGGAGCAACTAAAACAGTTAAGTTTTCGAATGAATATAGGATCTCACACAAATGTAATGGTGGCTGTCTGTTCATGTTTGCCACATTATTATTGAGCCATAGTTCTTCGTCAGTATTCAAATTAAAGCGTTGCCCTACACGAGCAATAATTTCGTTGATTTTTTGACTTTCTTCATAAAAAGCATCTACATCTTGTGTCGCACGCAAACCATGGTACTCTAAGACATAACCACCAACACAAATGATAGTTAAACGAAGATTGGCTTGAAATAACTCTTGGTTCAAGGCTTCAAAAACAGGTTGCATTTTATCCATGTCTATATTTCTCCCTCAATTTTTGAATATTGGCTAATTTAGCAGGCTTATTTAGTGAAACCACATATTCATGAGTTGGTGTATGCTCTTGAATAGCATATTTCAAACTAACCTTTTGAAAATCTGTTAGTTCTTTAGAAGCTAATAACTTTTCGACATCTTCGTCCGTCAAATAAGAATGGTCTTCAAAAATAACTTTTCGCAGATAGCGAAACCAGTGACTAGCATTAAACCGTGATTGCTCTGATGCTTTTATCATGTAGTCATACCAATCCATCTTGCACCTTCCTTATCTTCTTTTTCTTAGCCCCTCATCTTTTTTAGGATTATAATTTAGAGCCTGTTCCAATTTTAAATCAAAACTGGAAAGTTCTATCTTTTCTTCCTCAAATGGAATCTCAGGTAGTTTAAACTGAAACTTTTTGTAAAAGAAAATATCAAATTCATCTTTATTGTCTGAAATATCTACTAAAGTATCTAACTCAGAAAGTCGAGCCTGTATACTAATTTTTGTTACCTCTCCAAGTTTTTGATAAATCGCATAGTAGGATAAGTCTTGGAAAAATTTACGGTGTGATTTAACCACTTCTTGAGTATAAGGGCAATCATAATAACTAAGATATTTACTGTAAAAATTATCAGAGAGAGAAATTTGATAATCAACTAGCTTATTATCAATTGCCTTAGAAACAGTTCGCTCCATTTCTGCGTGTAGTTTATCCATGGACTAACTCCTTGTATGTTGTACGAACTCCTGAAGATGCCAATAGGAGATTGAAACGGTCATTATCTGCCATATTACGAGTATTGTAGCGGAAAACAAACTCATCAACATAATCTTGTAGATGTTTCTTAGACCAAGAATGGTAGATTCCTAGCACACCACGTTTGAGACCTGCCCAGAACCCTTCAATCGTATTTGTATAGACATCATCAATAACATATTCACGAGCACCATGATTCACAAAAGCATGGTCGTACATTTTCGCAGCTTTATTATAACCCAGCCATTCATCAGTGTAAAGTTGGGCAGTGTCTTTCACAAATTTTACGATTTGTTCTGTTAGAGTTTTTGTGCCTGTATCGGTTACTTTATGAGCGTTCAATTTCCCTTCTCGTGCAATCATACCAACAACAGGAGTTTTATCTTTCAGAGAACGCCCTTGTGCATTTTTAACCTTTTTAGAGTTATGGCGATTCTTATTTTTACCACCGATATAGGTTTCATCTACTTCTACAGTCCCGTCCAATTCATTATTATTTTCTGAACCAAAACATCTACGAATGCGCTCTAACATAAACCAAGCTGTTTTTTGAGTAACATGGATGTCTTTTGAAAGTTGAACAGAAGAAATGCCTTTTTTGTGGGATGTCACCATCCAAATGGCAATAAACCATTTTTGAAGGGAGACTTTAGTATTATCAAACATTGTACCAGTCCGAACATTAAAGTATTTACCAGTGTTTTTACATCTATATTTACCATTCTTGCATTTATAAACCTTAGATGTTTCATCAAAAGGACTGACCACATAGCCATTCCAACGAATTTTTTCTAAATGTTGCTCACAGTAATAATCGTTTGGAAAAGCATTCATCAAATCATACAATGACTTAAATTCACCTAGCATCTTTCTACTCCTTTTTATTCTAATGCTATTATATCAGAAAGCATATAAAAATCAATAAAATGGTGTAAAGATGGATATAAATATTTTCAAGAATATTATTTTGTGATATAATAGACTTATCAAAATAGTAAAGGAAATGATTGGTATGAACGCAATCACAGCTCACAGCTCACAGCTCACAGCTCACAGCTCACAGCTCACAGCTCACAGCTCACAGCTCACAGCTCACAGCTCACAGCTCATTATGTAAGCAACGGTCTTTTTTGTCAACTCCTAAAACAGGCTTTTTCACATTCTTTTGAGAAGGCTTTTTATGTTGAGTTTTCTGGGTTGTTTTTAGAGAGAAATGGGGAGGCACAATATGCCTAACCATTTTTCAAATGAAGTTGATGGACAACTAAAATTTTATCAAGATTATCTACCTCTCGTTGATAAAACTTTAACAACTGATGATATTCTTTCTGATTATACAGATGGTTATTTGAATGGAAACTTGCTGGAATTTAAAGTTATCATCAACGATATTAACTCTGTTCTATTCCAAGCTATTAAGTACCTCTCTGCTCGTCGTATTAAAGGACGAGAAATTCCCAAAAATATCTTACTAGTATCGCTAACAAATCAAAAAATTTATGTCTTTTCTAGTGGAGATTACCTAGAAGATATTGAAAAGGTTTATTTTGGTGGTGCAAGTCTTAAAAATTCTGGATTCTCTGCAAGTAATCCAATTGAAATTTTAGAATATGGGAAAAGCCAACTTGATGAAAGTCGTATGATTTCCTTGTTGCGCTCCAAACAATATACTAAAATCAATATTGATGAAAACTGTATAGTTGGTTGGGCAGAACGTTTTTATCGTGAAAATAAAGGAGCTAAAAAATCCGATTTTATTGGTGATCATACTGGTAAAGTTAAAATTATTGGCGAAATTCGTAAACCTGAAAAATTAAAAGGTTTTATCAATCCGTATATTGGAGAAACCAACACACAATTCCAATATTTGATGGATAAACTTAACGATACGCTACAAAAGAAAAACTTAGGGGCTTTTTATACGCCTGAACCATATGTTCAAAAGTCGTTGGAGCTAGTCCGACAAGCTATTAAACGTGTTCCAGAAGGAAATGATTATATTATTTTGGATAGATGTGCTGGAACTGGAAACCTTGAGAAATTGATGAGTGACGAGGAATTAAGTCACTGTGTTCTTTCAACCATAGAATATTATGAATACAAAGTTTTACTTGAATTACTTGGTGATAAAGTTCGTCATATTATCCCACCAACTGAAAAAGAAGATACTTTTAATATGGGGCTAGTTCGAGGAGCAGATGCTCTTAGCGAGGAATATATCAATAATGAAATTATTCAACGCTATATCAACGACCCGAATACTACAATTATTTTGTATGAAAATCCTCCTTATGCAGAAACAACCTCAATAGAACACCAGAAAATAGGGGGTGGAAAATCCTCGTCTACGTGGAAAAAGAGTTTTTTAGTAAATGAAATGAAGAAAGAGGTAAAAGGAACAACAACGAATGACCTTGGGAATGTCTTTATTTGGTCAGCCTTTAAATATTACCTTAGACAGCCAACAGATAGTTATATTGTTTATAGCCCTGTTAAATACTGGAAAGCTCAACATTTAGTCAATCAAAAATTTTTAGGTGGTTTTGCTTTTAACCGCAAGCACTTCCACACTAACATTGATGCCATGATTATGTGTGCTTTATGGAGTAAGGAAGAATTTTCTCAAGAACTTCTCACTTTAGAAGCATATAATATTGATAAAGAGGGGAAACTGCTTCCTGAAAACGAAGTTCTTGTCAGAAGAATATTTAGCACTTATAGCCAATTCTACTTTGATAAACGACCGTTTCCTGACGATAAAAACAATGGATTGTATCTAGGGCTAAATGGTAGAGAATATGAGGGAAAAACCAAAAGAATTACCCCCTTATTTAATTCAAACATTTTAGGTTATATGGCTGTATACAGTTCTGGATTTGATAATCCAGATTTACATTCTACCTTAATTAGGGCAGGCAGATACGATGGAAATGGATTTTTCCTACGCTCTGATAACTTTTTAGAAAAACTTCCAATGTTTGCGGCTAGTCGCTACATTACATATAATCGTCACTGGACACAGCGTGCTAATATCATGAAATCTGCTGATGGCGCTGAACGTTTTAATAAAGCTGTATCAAGTAACAAGATTGAACAAGACTTATTGAAAATTCTGCTCTTCACAACACTTGAAACGCAAAATCACATGAGAAGTTTATATGGTTCTGATGGACGATTCTACCGCAATGAGTTGTCACTGGATCACTCTAATGGAGATACGCTAGCAACAGTTAACTTAGCAAAATTGGAACAAGGTTTTAAAGAGACTGCTTTATTTGAACAATGGAAAAAAGTCCTAACAGAAGCTAAGAAAACGGAAAATTATAATTCTAAATTGACGTATTCAGTTTATCAGATTATTGATGAGCTTAACACATCTGAAAAAGATGAAAATGATAAAACAATCTATAACTATCCTGAATTAAATGGGCACTTAAATACTTTGAAAACAATGCTAAAAGAGTATTATAACTCTGAAATTGTACCGTTCTTATTTAAGTACGAATTTTTGAAGTGATAAATAAAAGACGATTTTCGTTTGGAAGTCGCCTTTTTTGGTATTGTTAAAAATACTACATATTGTGGTTGGTGTAAATAGATATATAGTTCCCTTATATTTTTTTGACTTTATTTTTGAAGGTCAACCAATCATCAACTTTAGCGGAAAATCTTGCCACTTGAAGGGTTTTAAAAAGCCAAATCCTCATTTTTTCAACTAAGATAGAGCCTAAGAAGATTAGGAAGCTGGCACCTAATATTATGATTGGAAAGACCAGTGGAGACTGGTCCACAAAGTTTTCTGCAAAATCACGCATGGCAAATTTAACCACTAAGGGATGCAGATGAACCAAATACACCCCAAAGGTTGCTGGAGCAAAGAACCTAATGAATTTGACTAATGGACTTGATGGTGAAATATTCAAATTAACAAATAAAACAAAGAGGGCTAGCGCTCCTAAAGTAATCGTTGGCGAAGTATACCAGTACCACTTCTCACTGACAGCATACTTCAAAATAAGGGTTGCTGCAATTGATAAAGCATAAATACCTATCAAGATAAGAGGCTTATTGTATTTTTTTAAGTCAATTCGTGCTAAAAAGGCTCCGACGACATAAAGCAAAATTAACCAGGTCATACTAAATCCCTTAGATAAAGAAAATTCCGAAACACTGGTATCCAATAATACTGGCAATAATGAGAAGACCATAAAACCAGTCGCTATCATTTTACCTAGATCCGACAACTCCATCCTCGGAAGAGCAATATTCAAGAATGGCATAGTCAACATCAGTCCAAAATACGCGGTAACATACCAATATTGCCCCCTTATGATTGGGAAAAAAGCCCCTAACCAATCACTGGCGCCAATATCCTTACCCAAGAGAAGGAAAAATAAGGTGATACCGATGGAATAAAAGGCTACCTGAAGCCATAAATTAACTACTTTTGAATACTTAAAATGGGATCGAAAACCAACATAGCCACTAATCAATGCGTAACAGTTTACAGCAACGTAGACACTAGCTTGAATAATCCATGTCTGTATAAAATGGAGGTCCACTGTACCAGCAACAGAATCGCGGACTCCCCCTTTACCTAGAACATGCGTCACAACAATCATAAACATAGCAAAAATTCTTAAAAAGTCAATTCCTGCATTATAAATTCTCTTTTCCATGCCTTTATTTTAACATAATTCACTTAGATAAGAGAAATCCTTGTTTTTGGGTTTACACCAACTCCTCTTTTGTGTATAATAACACCAACGGATAAGTAGTATTGCCAAGTGTTCAGAAAGTCTGCGGTTGCTGTGAGCAGATCTCTTTGCTTTATGAAATTCTACCGTGATATTACTGTTGATATTAATTAAGTGCACAATCTGTGAAGTTGGATGGAACCGCGCAAACGAGCGCTCCAACAGCAAACAGATTGTGTTTTTTTACTAAATAGGAGGTATTTATGTTAGATATTAAACGTATTCGCAATGATTTTGATACTGTTGCGGAAAAATTAGCAACTCGTGGTGTTGCTGCTGAGACATTGACTGAATTAAAAGAACTCGATGCCAAACGTCGTCAACTTTTAACAAAGTCAGAAGAATTAAAAGCTGGACGTAACCTTGCTTCAGATAAGATCGCTCAAGCCAAACGTAACAAAGAGGACGCTTCTGAACAAATTGCTGCTATGCAAAAAGTATCTGCTGACATCAAGACTGTTGATACTGAATTAGCTGATATTGATGAAAAGTTAACTGTCATTATTACCACCTTACCAAATACGCCGCACGATTCAGTACCCGTTGGTGCTGATGAGGAAGAAAATATTGAAGTTCGTCGTTGGGGAACTCCTCGTGACTTTGACTTCGAACCAAAAGCACACTGGGACCTTGGTGAAAACTTAGGCATTCTTGACTGGGAACGTGGGGCAAAAGTCACTGGAACTCGCTTCCTCTTTTACCGTAACTTAGGTGCTCGTTTAGAGCGCGCCCTTTACAACTTTATGTTGGATGAACATGCTAAAGAAGGCTATCAAGAAGTTATTCCTCCATATATGGTCAATCATGACTCTATGTTTGGTACCGGTCAATACCCAAAATTTAAGGAAGACACCTTTGAATTAGCAGATAGTCCCTACATTCTCATCCCGACTGCAGAAGTACCGCTCACAAACTACTACCGTAACGAGATTATTGACGGTAAAGAATTGCCAATCAAGTTCACAGCTATGAGCCCATCATTCCGTTCTGAAGCTGGATCTGCTGGTCGTGACACTCGTGGACTCATCCGTCTCCACCAATTCCATAAAGTTGAAATGGTCAAATTCGCCAAACCTGAAGAATCTTATGATGAATTGGAAAAGATGACAGCTGATGCTGAAAACATTCTTCAAAAACTAAACTTGCCATATCGTGTCCTCGCTCTCTGTACTGGTGATATGGGATTCTCAGCTGCAAAAACCTATGATTTAGAAGTTTGGATTCCAGCTCAAAATACCTATCGTGAAATCTCTTCGTGTTCAAATACCGAAGATTTCCAAGCGCGTCGAGCACAAATTCGTTACCGCGACGAAGCTGATGGAAAGGTCAAACTTCTCCATACCCTTAACGGCTCTGGCCTTGCAGTTGGACGCACCGTTGCAGCTATTCTTGAAAATTATCAAAACGAAGATGGTTCTGTAACCATTCCAGAAGTTCTTCGTCCTTATATGGGCGGGGCTGATGTCATCGCTCCAAAATAAAAAATGAGTTCCTTTTGGAGCTCATTTTTTCGTGGCTTCATAATATGGTGACAAGTCTTCAAAGGCTTCCAACAGCTTAGGGAGAAGTTCTTGGCTAGTCATTTGATCACTCATAGGAATATCCTTTTTGACTAAAACTTTTCGAACTTCTCCTGCAGCTAGAGCAGCCACTAATCTCTGCCGATTGCTTTCCGTACCAGCCTCACGATGGCTGACTCCATTGGATTGAACTAAATAATAGAGTGGCTCAGTTATCGGAACATCTAAGACCTTCGCCTGTTTAGCCAGTGTTTCATCTGATTTTTTACGTTCAATAAAGCTGACTTCAACAGAGATACCAAAATCATCTTTTTGACCATAAAGTCGTATAGCAAAACCAACAGCATCCACCTCGTCTTCAACGCTGTGAAAGTAAGTCCAAAAATGTGGTCGTCCTACTTGAGCCTGATTAGCCCAATTGCTGACACGGTCCATTTTAAAACCAGTCAAAGCTTGAGACAAATCTTTTGATAAGGCCGTCATTTCAGCACGCGCAGCTTGTCCCTGAGCCTTAAACGCCTCCATAGCGGCTGCTTCTGTACCAGCTTTTTCTGGTTTAACGTACTTAAGACCTTGATAAGTTAAAAAATGATTTATTTGGGTAAACACATGAACTCCTTACTGTGGCAAGTTTATGTTGAGCAATGTTTTAACAAAAGGTTAAGCGATTTTTCACGGAGATGTCTCTATTTAGTCGTGGAAAAACAAAAGATTTGGTCTCTCAAACATTTAATGAGAAAGGCTGTAATAGACAGATTGCTAAGTCGTTAAGACTCTACTCTGTCCATACATACCAACTGTTTTTCTACCGAATAACCGATCGCTACCAGTTTAGCATTTTCTAGTTTTTCTGTATAGAACTATTGAGCAAGACTTGCTATTCTTTCTTTTGACAAGTCAAAGTAGCTAAATGTCAGATGTCACTTTCTACCAAAGACTTTATTCTCCAACAACTACACCTCTGAAGAGGTAACTATCCCTTAAGGGGACAATGAATCACAAAAACTGTCTGGGGTTATGACCCTTTCTAGCCGAAATCCACCTCGATAATAGATCACTCAATACCTTGTTGCTAGCGCTATCCTTCTTCCAATAATGACATCCATATCCATTATTTTTGCCGCTTAGTTAACTTCACTACAGCCTCTGTCCTTGATGTCCACGGACTGAGGAGACAATTTTTCATCGTCGTTTTCATCATTGCTACACAATTCTAATGAAGCATGTGACGATTTCTTCGACTCATTTTTACGCTTATCTTTGAAATTTTTAGAATTCAAAGATGTTTTATCTCCAGATTTATAAATAAAAGTAATCTTTGCCGGGTCAATAATTCCATCATCAGAAATCCCTCCGATAATAACTTTTTCAACCAAACTCTCAAAAACAGCTCGATCAAAATCTGTAATGAGTTTTTTCGATTTTAATAGGTTTCTGAATAACTCTAGACGTTCTTTAACACCTGAATCTGTACGTAGCCTAACCTCAAGATTTACTTTTGAAGCTGATAGTTTTTCTTTATCCTTCATGATAGCATGAAATTTTTCATCATACAAGTCATCGCTGATTCTACCATCAAGTTTCATCTGGATAATATCTCTTTCTTGCTGTTTCAGCTTTATTAACTTCTTCTCAATACAATGTTAAATTAAAGTTATGATAAGAAAAGCATCTGATCTCAATTTAACTGATCAAGAATGAGCTAAGCTTAAACCCTATTTCTCCAAACACCGCACTTATAAATGGGCTAAGCGAGAGCTTGTTAATGCGACTTTAGTCATCACTAAAACTGGCTATCAATGGCGTATGCTCTTCCCTGACTTTCTTCCTTATTTAACAGTATGGAGTTTCTTTCGTCGTGCTAAGGAAAGGGGTCTGTGGGATACCATTTTGTCAGAACTTGTTAAAAAAGCTACAAAAAGCTGTTAGAGAAGTCTCTCCAATCTATGGCCATTATGGATTCTCAAAGTGTGAAAACAACAAATTCTGCCGAGGAGCGTGGCATTGATGGCGGTAAAAAACCAAAGGGAGAATGTACCACATCGTTTTTGAATCCATGGGGAATATTCGTGATATTGTGGTTCAGGCAGCTAATCGTCATGATACTAAGTCGGAGATTTTAGTGGTTCGTCAAGTGATGGCACGAGAGTTTCAGTGCCCAGTAGATATTTCTGAAAAAATCAAAGGAAGCTAGCAAATCATTCAAAGCGTTGGGCGTCGAGCAAACTTTCTCTTGATTGAACAGTTCTCGAAGATTGGCTAAGATGTTTAAGCATCAGGGTCATCAGAGGTTACTTTATTAAAACTATCTCACATTAATCGCATTTTAAAGGTGCTATGATGTTGTGAATACAGGTTCTTAGATCTCTAATATGCTGGTACATCTAACTTTCTCCCCAAAAAGAATAAATTACCCCGATTGGATATCCTTCTGTTTGTTTAGGCATTTACAGTCTAGTCTATCTAAGCTTTTTATTGTAGTTTGAGATTAACCAGAGTCAAAGATAATATTTAATTTTTTGGAGGTCACTTTAAGTTTCTAGTAAATCTTGTTTTTTTTCACTATCCAATATGAAAGTTATTATTTTAGCACATTATTCTTTGCATATTTTAATAGATAGATTTGACTGGTGTATAATAATACAATCCAAATAAGCAACGAAACTAAGTTAATGCAGTATCCATGTAGAGGCATCAAAATCATGTTAACCGGTATTGCTACTGGGATCCAGTACATGCCTAAAAATACTTTATTTGTCGCAAAAATAATGAGTAAACATTCGATAAAAGCAACGATAAGATTTCCACTATTTCCTAAAAATAAAGTCAATAATAAGTGAAAATGAACTAAGAGAATGCTTAATAGCCAATACACTAAACCAATAGAGAGAAAGGAGGGTTGATGAAAAATAAAAGATAGCAAGCACCAAAGAAAAAATGTTGGTAATAATAATACTACATCTAAAATGATAATTTTAGATGTCCATAATTTTAAAAGACTCTTTTCCCTTCTTAACATTTGAAAATGGTTAGCCTGTTCTTCTTGCTCATATATCAGTACACTTACAAGACTAACAATAACTGTTAGTACTAGCATAGGGAAATAAGTAGCAGCTTCCAATGCTGTTTGTCCTTTTACAACTATTAAATATGGTAAAACAGTTATTATCTCTAATAGTGTAAAACCAAAGATAAGATAACTTGGATATGATTTTCTTATCTTTATCCACTCACTTTGGATCATTTTCATCGTCATAAGTATCTCCTCTTTCGTTTCATCAAATAACTAATGAGCAAAGTTAAAACTATAGATAAAAGCACAGATAATATAATTGTAAAATAATTCCCATTTCCGTAATGTTCTTCCAAATCTCCAGAAGGTTTCAAATGCATAATCACCTGTGCAACCTTATAGTGATATGTATAAGGGAAAATAAACCATAGCTTAGTCTGTGCCATTAAAGGTGCTATTAATAAGCAAATAAAAGTATTTCCAATAACAATTAAGTAGGGGTTTAGCTTATCCGATAGGTAGTATAGAAATGCTATATTCCACAAAACACTTAACCACATCATAAATAATGTTAACCCATCACTGAAAGTATTGACAGACATAAATTCAGGATATAAAAAGATTTCTATAATCTTAATAATAATCATCAAAAATACACTAGCTACAATAAGTTGGAGAGCTATTAAAACCATCTTAGCTAATCGAATTTTTGACCTCAGTTTATCTAAATTTACATTTTGAAACCGTCCTGCCCTTTGTTCATTTTTTGTATCTTTTAAAAACAGTAAACCAACTAATGCATAGAGAAATAAGGCTTCCCACCAATAAATTGTAAAACTTTCTAAAATTTGTGGCCCAACCAGTAGAAATGCAATTAAAGCTGCTAGAAATGGTAATGCTAACAATAATTTTCTGTAGCTATTATTATTTATCTTTAAAAATTCAGATTTTAGAATTGCTTTCATTTTAGACCTCCATGAACAATATTAAAAAAAATATTTTCTAAATCATTAGTATGATCATTTGGCTGATCGTAACAAATACAACCATTGTTTAATATTACTATATTATCAGCTACCTTACTTATCTCATGCAACTGATGACTAGAAATAAGGATAGTCATACCTTTTGCCTGCAATGATTTCAATAAACCTAGCAATTCTCTTGTTCCGTCAGGGTCAAGCCCATTAGTTGGTTCATCGAGAATTAAAAGTTTTGGATTTGTTAAAATGGCCATGCCTAAACCTAATCGTTGCTTCATCCCTAAAGAAAATTTACTTGCTTTTTTCCTACCAGTATTTTCAAGACCAATGATTTTTAAAACTTCCCTAATTTTTTCATCTGTAATACCATATAATAAGGCTTTTGTTTTTAAATTATCAAATGCAGAAAGATTCATATAAATAGCGGGTAAGTCTATTAAAGCCCCAATTTTATTATTATCTTGTTCATCTTTTTGTTTATAATTATCAAACAGTATCTCACCAGTTGTTTCTTTTTCCAAGCCAAAAATAATTTTCATCAGTGTTGATTTTCCAGCACCATTCACCCCTAATAGACCGCAAATGCTACCTGATGGTATCGCAAAGCTAATATCTTTTAACACATCTTTATCTCCATAGTTTTTCGAAAGTTTTTTAATTGTTATGTGCATAATTTCTTCCTCCTTACCTTATGTATTGATTATAGTATTACTTATTCAGATTTCGTTCAGAAAAAAGATAGTCATTCGAATTTGAATGCTATCTTTTATATTGATATGGAAATATTTCATTTTTATTCTTAAATCTTTTTCATAACATATAAATTGACCTGCGCACCTCCTACAGCAGGATTGGATAAAATTAGTTTGCCCTGATGATTGTGAGCAACCTTTTGTGCAAAAGACAAACCGATACCATAATGATTATTATTTCTTCCTGCATTTTCAGTATAAAACAGTTTATTAGCGTTACTAAGGGCTTCATTTGTAAAAACGCGTCCATTATTCCAAACTTTAAAAATAAGAAAATCTGAAGAGTCTTCAACTGATAACGTTACTTTTTTATCACCATCACTATAGCGAGCGGCATTGGCTAAAATATTGATTAGTGCTCTACTTAAATTAAGATGATTACCTTTAAAATTATGAACTAGGGTAGAATTGATAAGACTAAATTCTACCCGATTGGTTATCATCATGTCCTCCACTTCCGCTAATAAGTCATCTAAAAACTCTGGTAAATAAATTGTTTCATGATAGTTTCCATCTTCGATCAAAAGTCTTGAATAACTTAACATTGAATTAAAGTATTTTTCGAAAGTACTAATACTGTGATTCATCGATTGAACAAAGTCTAGTTGTTGATTATCCAAATTAGTAATCTCAAGTAATTCAAGATTTCCTTTCATAACTGTTAAAGGTGTCTTTATATCGTGAGCCAAAGCACCGACTTGAAAAGAAAAATCTTTTTTCTCAGATTTTTCTGTCTCAATAAGTGCTGCTAAGTCATTTCCTTTTTCTTGAAGTGTTCTTAA
Organism: Streptococcus jiangjianxini; assembly: GCF_040225085.1. Classification (NCBI taxonomy): domain Bacteria; kingdom Bacillati; phylum Bacillota; class Bacilli; order Lactobacillales; family Streptococcaceae; genus Streptococcus; species Streptococcus jiangjianxini. The sequence goes on from NZ_JBEHGL010000025.1 coordinate 24,925, forward strand.
AATATCATCGAATTCAATTATTTGTGAAGAAGTATCTTTTACTTGTAATACTTCGTCCCCCATTTTTTCAGAAGTAGTTCGTATCATTCTAAAATTATCGGATATTTCTTTAATATATCTCGTCAAACAAATAATAACAGTCGTCACTAAAAAAAACAAAAATAAAGCAATAGTAAGATAATTATATGGAATTTTTCTTAAGTAGTGACTTGAAAATTCTGGCACTTCATTATAACGAACCACTATTATATTCTGATTGGTTTGAAACTGAGCATAGTGAGTCAGATTTACTTTAGTATTCTTTTGCTCTTTTACAGCTAATTTATAGTAATTCAGCTCATTCTTGACAAAGTTTCCTTGCGTGATTTTTAAAGACTTTTTATCGAAAATAATAAAATCATATTTATAGGGCTTAATTATGTTACTAAGCTCGCGAGAAGTCATTTCATTCTGGAATGGAAAATCCATTCCTACTGTTCCATATGTCACAAGACTTAGCTCAGACAAGACTGTTGAAAATAATAGGATAAACAATACATTACAAATCGTTGCAAAAATTATTTCTAAAACGACTTTCCAACTTCTCTGCTTCATTGAATATTTTTTTTTAGTCATTCCATTTATATCCCATTCCTCTCACTGTTTTAATGGGATTAATCCCATACCGAGAAAATTTAGCACGAATTTGATAAACATATTCCGAAATTGAATGAAATAAAGTATCCGCTTCATCATCATAAACATGTCCGTAAATTTCCTCCCTTGTAAAAACTTTTTTCGTTTCACTAGATAAGAGCTCTAAAATACTATATTCCCTGCTAGTAAGAGGAATTGGCTCACTATTAACACACACTACTTTTTCTTGAAGGTAAAATGTTACCGGTAGTAGTTCTCGGATGACAGGCTCATTCAATTTTGCTAGTTTATGTCGATCTTCACGTTTTAAATGGGCAGCCACTTTAGCAACTAATTGGTTAACACTAAACGGTTTTGCTATATAATCATCGCCACCTAGATTCAATCCTGATACAATATCATCTTCAGTATCTTTGGCACTTACAAAAATAATTGGAGATGTTACTGAATCACGAATGCATCTACAAATTTGTAAACCATCAATATTAGGCATCATAACATCAAGGAGTATTAAATCGAAGCCTTTAAAATCATTGATTTCAATGGGAAATTTAATCTCCTGATAAGTTGTTACATTATAGTTTTTCATCTCGAAAATAGTCCGCATTAACTTTAAAATTTCATAATCATCATCTACAACTAATATTTTGTACATGTTATCACCTCAATATACCTATTCCTTTCTATTTTACACCTTTATTGAACAAAATTTGTAATATTTAGTAACCTAATTTGTCCATTACTCTTATTACTACTACGCAAACAATTGTCATATAATATTCGAATGGCCTCATCAGGTTGGTCTTTTAAATCATACTTTTCCATGATTAATCCCAAAGCCGCTGAGACTTTAGGGGTTGAGATTGATGTCCCATATGCATAAGTATACTTTCCTTCAAGGGTGGGAACAATAATCCATTCTTTTTCATATAATCTTTCATCCACCCATTTTTCGTATCCTATTTTAGAGAGTTCTTGACTTCCACCTCCTGTTGCATAGATATCTATATTATCTTTTCCTTGATTTGAAAAACTAGACACAAGATCATTATCATCCACTGAACCAACTGTAACAACATTATCTAATTCAGCTGGAATGTCTTGTACAATTCCGTCAACCTGACTATAATCCTTTCCTCTTAAATTTCCAAGGTAATTTTTTAGTTCTGCTTGATCTTGTAAATCCATCCCTTCATCGCCTACCGAAGCAACAACAACTGAACCTTGGTTATGGGCATAATTAATTGCTCGTTGATAGATATTAATCAAGGCTGTATTATCGTCTTCATCGCTGGAGTCTTTTAGTAAATATTCTCCTAAACTAAGATTAATAACATCAACATCATCTTTTGCTGCTTGGACAAGCGCCTTTAAAATCCATTGGTCTTGGGCATTTCCTTCATCAAAAACACGATACATTCGTATCTTCATACCCGGTGCTATTCCTAAATATTCTCCATTTGATGAAATCTGACCAACGACAGATGTTGCATGGCCAGTTTTATCGACAACATTATGATTATCAACTACTCCAGTATCTAAATTTGATGTAAAGTTTTGTACTGAAATAATCTTTGAATAAATATCTGGATTGTCATATGTGACACCAGAATCAATAACACCAATCGTTGCTTTACCAGAAGATTTATGGTTAAACTTGCTTCCTGTGCTAATACTCTTTTGCATATCCCATTGATTATTCCAAAAATCTAGATTATCATTGGAATAGACCTTTTCGCCATACAGATAAGTAATATTGGGTTTTACAGTCATTGTATTATCTTCAGCTATATCTTCAATACAGTTAGTATTTTCTTTTTTTATGGTGTCTGCGCTTTTTTCTGTAGAGATAGTTAGGAAATTTATTTCAGGTATTTTATCAATAACCTTAATGCCTTGTTTTTGTAAAATATTTTCAGCATATTCAACAGATTCATTTTCATTGATTAAAACATTATAAACGATTTCTTTATTTTCACTAGCACTTATATGTGATGAGATGAAAATACTACCGAATGTAACGATTAACAATGATAAAAAAACGTCAAATAAGTTTCTCTTTTTCATAATATTAACTCCTTTTGTTTTTGCTTCTAGTCTAACAATTCTATTTCAGAATTTCTTCAGGGTCAGTAATATTCTATAATAGTTTCCCCTTTATTAGGTTTTCTTCTGATAGGATTAAAGTCTAGTTGAATGAGATGTACATTGACCAAAATAGTTATAGATTCTTTTAAACATCATATAATACATTCATCTTTGCCCATAGACTTGTTCAAATTTTTCAAAACGCGCCTTTATCAGAATATCATTTCGGTTTTTCTAATTAAAATGACGAGATTTTGGCGTTTTCAAAGGAACTATAAGTTGTGACATCACAATAGCCTTCAATTCTGTTTTCTGAATCGGTTATACTAAACTAGACAGAATTTATAAAGTGTTCTATAGTAATCAAAAACAGGAGAAATTTATGTCTAGAAAAGTACGTCGTCAATTTAGTGATGACTTTAAGCAACAAATCGTTGACCTTCACAATGCCGGTATGAAACGTAGCGAGATCATCAAAGAATATGATTTAACCCCCTCAACCTTCGACAAATGGGTGAGACAAGCTAAAACAACTGGTTCTTTCAAATCGATTGATAATCTAACAGAAGAACAACGAGAGCTAATAGCCCTTAGAAAGCACAATAAAGAACTCAAAATGCAGCTAGACATCCTAAAGCAAGCGGCAGTGATTATGGCACAAAAAGGCAAATAATCACTGCTAACAAGGATAAATACAGCATTTCAGCCATGTGTCG
>NZ_JBEHGL010000026.1:0-20379 GCF_040225085.1 Streptococcus jiangjianxini
ACCTATCAAGAAATCTAGTATCTCATTCATAACAAAATCCTCCACTATCTTTAGTATAGCAAAGGGGTCAAACTTATTTTATGAAACTGTTATCTGAAAACGATGGTTTCTTCATGCGTTTGTCGTGTTAAACTTTTTTTACTATTGCAGATTGGGTTATTTTTTGATAAACTAATGAGGTAATAGTGGTCTCATAGCTCAGTTGGATAGAGCATTCGCCTTCTAAGCGAACGGTCGCAGGTTCGAATCCTGCTGGGATCAAACAAAAGGCAACTGGAACAAATTATTCCAGTTGCCTTTTTTTATTTACCTAACTCTCTATTTGTGATACGGGCTACCCTGTTGAATCATAAAACTACGATAAATTTGCTCAGCTAGCACCAAACGCATCAGCTGATGTGGCAAAGTTAATAAACCAAAGCTCATCAATTGATTAGCCCTTTTTTTAACACGCGCATCTAAGCCAAGACTACCACCGATGATGAAAGTAATCGTAGAATTCCCAGCTAGAGTAATTTTTGCCATTTGTTTAGCAAAATCTTCGGATGAATATTGTTTTCCCTCAATGGCAAGGCCAATAACATAGTCTCTCTCTCCAATTTTAGCTAAAATTTTATCGCCTTCTTTTGCTAAAATCTTAAGATTCTCTGCTGGACTTGCTTGATCAGGTGTTCTTTCATCAGGCAATTCAATGATGTCACATTTGGTAAAACGTCCCATTCGTTTAACGTACTCAGCAATACCATCCTTTAGGTATTTTTCTTTTAATTTCCCAACACAAATAATTTTGATTTTCATAACTTGATTATAGCATATGCACAGTATTTTAACACCTTATCCACATGTTAATAATTAAATAGCGGTGTCTTCCTTCGCTAGTTTAAAGGATTTCCACAAAGTAACAAAACTTATCCACAACCTGTGGATACTTTCTTTTTTGACATCTTTAAGCTATAATTAAGACACTTGAATTATGCTTTTAAACAAGAATAAAAGTATTTCTAAAATAATAGATAGGGGCGATTCATTTGACACACAAATCAACCAATAGCTTTAAACGAACACTAACAACCATTATAGTTGCTCTGATTTCTGGTTTACTAGGAGCCTTTATGTTTTTTTATTTCTCAGAAAACTTAACATCATCTTCAAGTAATTCCCACCAAAAAACTAAAACTAGCAATGTTGTCTATAATAATACCACCGACACAACCAAAGCAGCTAAAAAAGTACAAGATGCTGTCGTTTCTGTTATCAACTATCGAAAAAAATCCAATTCCTCTTTAAATGACCTCTATTCACAGGTCTTTGGCAATGACCAAGAAAAAAATTCCAGTGATGAACTCAGCGTGTACAGCGAGGGCTCTGGGGTTATCTATAAAAAACAAGATGGTTCAGCTTATGTTGTTACTAATAACCACGTTATTGATGGAGCTGAAAGTATCGAAATCATGCTTTCTGATGGTACTAAAGTTGTCGGAAAATTAGTCGGCTCCGATACTTACTCTGACCTAGCTGTTGTCAAAATTTCAGGTAAAAAGGTAACGACTGTTGCAGAATTTGCTAATTCAGATAAACTTAATGTCGGCGAAACAGCCATCGCTATGGGAAGCCCACTCGGTACCGAGTATGCTAACACTGTTACTCAAGGGATTGTTTCCAGTCTAAGTCGTACGGTGACCCTTAAAAATGATGAAGGTGAGACTATTTCAACCAATGCCATTCAAACAGACGCTGCTATCAATCCTGGTAACTCTGGAGGAGCGCTCATTAACATCGAAGGTCAAGTCATCGGAATCAATTCAAGTAAAATTTCTTCAACGTCAACAGCTGGCGAAGCCGTAGAAGGAATGGGATTTGCTATTCCAGCTAATGATGTGCTAAAAATTATCAATCAGTTAGAAAAGAATGGCCAGGTAACACGACCTGCTCTCGGTATTTCCATGGCTAATTTGAGCGATCTCTCAACCAGTGTAATCTCAGACCTAAAAATCCCTGAAAGTGTTACAGGTGGTATTGTTGTCGCTTCAGTTCAAGATAATATGCCCGCTTCAGGCAAACTCAAACGCTACGATGTTATTACTAAAATCAATAACAAAGAAGTCACATCAACAAGTGATCTTCAAAGCATTCTTTATGGACATAATATTGGAGATACTATCAAAGTGACTTACTACCGTGGTAAAGATAAACAAACAGCCGCTATTAATTTAAGCAAGTCAACAAAAGACTTAGAAAACAACTAAGAAGAGGCCCTACGGGGCTTTTTCAACGTTTTTATAACCTTAGGATTTAAGCAATGACAGATATTTTAAAAGACATTTTGATCAGTGATATCACAACTAATCCCAATCAGCCAAGACAAATTTTCAAAGAAGAAGACATTAAAGCACTTGCTGAATCCATTGCAAATAATGGCTTAATTCAGCCCATTATCGTTAGGCCATCAGATATTATCGGTTATGAGTTGATAGCTGGTGAAAGACGACTAAGGGCTCATCAATTTCTTGGTAAGAGTCATATTCAAGCAATCATTACTCAAAAAAGCTATCAAGAGAGTATGAAACAAGCCCTTATTGAGAATCTTCAAAGGGCCGATTTAAATCCCATCGAAGAAGCCAAAGCTTATCAAAATATCATCGATAAACTCGGAATAACGCATCAAGAACTAGCCAAATCCATTGGGAAATCTAGACCCTATATTTCAAACCAATTACGCCTATTACAGCTCTCTTCTTCTTGGCAGACAGCCATTGAAGAAGGTCTAGCTACTCCAGGCCATGCCAGACTGATTCTTGCACTCTCTGAGGAAGAACAGAAATTTTGGTTAACAGAAATCACTGGTCATCACATAAGCGTTCATCAGTTAGAAAAAACGCTCAAAAAAGAAGACAATCAGTCAACGTCAAAAGAAAAAACTATTTTCCAAAACCATTTGGAAGAAGAGATTCAAAAATCACTTGGCTTGTCAGTCAGCATCTCAGGTTTTCAACAAAAGAAAGGTCACCTTTCTATTGCCTTTTCCAACGAAGAAGAATTCAACAGAATTGTCAACAAGCTAAAATAGCTTGTTCATTTTTAGTTTTGTAAATCTTACTTATCCACAATAAAAAACGAAGGAAGCCCGTTATATTAAGAGCTTCTTTTTACTTTCCACAGCCTGTGGAAAACTTCTTTTAACACTGTGGATTTTCTTTCCTCAAATTGTGGATAACTCCCTGACATTATGTTAGAATGTTAGCAAGACATGACTAAAAAAGGAGATAGCTATGACCGAAAATGAACGCATCTTTTGGAATAGGGTTTTAGAATTGGCTCATAGCCAACTAAAACAAGCTACTTTTGATTTTTTTGTAACAGATGCGAAATTAATCAGGATTGATAATAATACTGCAACTATCCTTTTAGATAGCGAGATGAAAGAACTTTTCTGGCAGAAAAATCTTCAACCCTTTACCTTAACAGCTGGTTTTGAAATTTTTAATACCGAAATTTCCAATCGTTACATCTTTTCAGAAGACGAGTTACAGCCCTCAATAACTAATGAAGCTGTCGATTCTGCCGCTACCACAACTCAAAATGCCGCTACGTTACCCTATGTTGAATCAAATCTCAATGAAAGGTATAGTTTTCAAAATTTCGTTCAAGGCGATGAAAACCGTTGGGCAGTTGCAGCATCTATTGCAGTCACTGAAAAGCTAGGTATCTCCTACAATCCTCTCTTTATTTATGGTGGTCCAGGTCTAGGTAAAACACACTTACTCAATGCTATTGGCAATACCGTCTTACAAGATAATCCAAATGCCCGTATTCGCTACATTACAGCTGAAAATTTTATGAATGAGTTTACCAAACACCTTAGACTCAATACCATGGATGAACTAAAAGATAATTTTAGGACACTCGATGTCCTCCTCATTGATGATATTCAATCTTTGCCGAAGAAAACAACCAATGCTGGGATTCAAGAAGAATTTTTTAATACCTTTAACGCACTTCATGCCAATAATAAACAAATTGTCTTAACTAGCGACCGTAACCCTGATCATCTTAATGATTTGGAAGATCGTTTGGTCACGCGCTTTAAGTGGGGACTAACTGTCGATATTACACCACCCGACTTTGAAACACGAGTGGCTATCTTAACTAATAAGATTCAAGAATATGACTTTGATTTTCCCACAGAAACCATTGAATACCTAGCTGGCCAGTTTGATTCAAATGTTCGTGAATTAGAAGGAGCCTTAAAAGACATCAGCCTTGTGGCCAACTTCAAGAAGGTACGCGTGATTACCGTTGAAGTTGCTGCTGAAGCCATTCGAGCTCGTAAAAAGGATGGGCCTCAAGTTACTGTCATTCCAATCGAAGATATCCAGACTACCGTTGGAAAATTCTATGGGGTTACTGTCAAAGAAATTAAGGCAACCAAGCGAACACAAAATATTGTTTTAGCTCGACAGGTAGCTATGTACCTTGCGCGTGAGATGACTGACAATTCTCTTCCCAAGATTGGAAAAGAATTTGGAGGCCGTGATCACTCAACCGTTCTCCATGCCTATAATAAAATCAAAAATATGCTCGCTCAAGACGAAGGACTTCGAATTGAACTTGACAGTATCAAAAACAAAATTAAGTAGCTGTGGATAAGTTCTTGTTTTGAGTTATATTTTTCCACAACTTGTGAACAAGTCTCAGTTACTGACATTCTTTGCTTTTTGGTGTTTATCCACAGTATCAACAGTGCCTATTACTAATACTATATATAATACTTTAGATATAAAGGAGTATGCATGATTTCATTTGCAATTAATAAAGCTTTTTTCCTACACGCTCTTAATGCTACTAAGCGAGCTATTTCTACTAAAAATGCCATCCCTATTTTATCCACAATTAAAATTGAAGTATCTCTTTCTGGAATTACTTTAACAGGATCTAATGGTCAAATTTCAATTGAACATTTTATTTCAACGAAAAATGATAATGCGGGTTTGTTAATAACTTCTCCAGGAGCCATCCTCTTAGAAGCTGGTTTCTTTATCAACATTATATCGAGTTTACCTGATGTAACCCTTGATTTTAAAGAAATGGACAATTATCAAGTTCAAATCACAAGTGGTAAATCAGAAATCACTCTTAAAGGGAAGGACGTTGAACAGTACCCTCGACTCCAAGAGGTTGATACCAATAATCCTTTAATCATGGAAACCCAAATGCTTAAACAAGTGATTACGGAAACATCATTTGCAGCAAGTACTCAAGAAAGTCGTCCTATCTTAACAGGTGTTCACGTTATGCTTAAAGATAATCAAGTCTTTAAAGCTGTTGCCACAGATTCTCACCGTATGAGTCAACGTCAATTAAACTTGGAGAAGAAATCTGCTGATTTTGATGTTGTTATTCCTAGTCGCTCTTTACGTGAATTTTCAGCCGTTTTTACAGATGATATCGAAACAGTAGAGATTTTCTTCTCTGCTAGTCAAATTCTCTTTAGAAGTGAAAATATAAGCTTCTACACTCGCCTTCTTGAAGGAGTCTATCCAGATACTGATCGTCTCCTAACACCTAATTTTGAAACAGAAGTTGTTTTTAGAACAACTAGTCTTCGTCAAGCTATGGAACGTGCCTTCTTGGTGTCAAATGCGACACAAAATGGAACTGTAAAACTTGAGATAGCCGGCAATGCAGTCAGTGCCCATGTCAACTCACCAGAAGTCGGAAAAGTAAACGAAGAATTGGATACCGAAGAATTGTCTGGTAGCGATCTAACCATTAGTTTCAATCCAACCTATCTGATCGAAGCTCTTAAAGCGCTGAAAAGTGAAACCGTGCGTATCCGTTTCCTATCATCAGTACGACCATTCACCTTGACGCCAGGTGATGACAGTGAAAACTTTATTCAACTCATTACCCCTGTTCGTACCAACTAATTCTCTTGAAACCATTTAGCAATGTCTAAATGGTTTTTTAGCCGTTACATTTGTTATAATAACTAAAATGAGGAGAAAATATTATGTATCAATTGGGTACTAAAGTCGAAATGAAAAAGCCACATGCTTGTGTTATTAAATCAACGGGAAAAAAAGCCAACTGTTGGGAAATTATGCGATTAGGAGCCGATATTAAAATCAAGTGTACGAATTGTCAACATCTGGTGATGATGAGTCGTTATGATTTTGACCGTAAACTCAGGAAAATTTTATCGCAACCGCAATAGTGTTGCTAAATCAACCTTTTTGAGACTTTTGCAATTAGGAGTTGCTGTCAAAAGTGCTGGTAAGCGCAGTGGTATTGGCTTACAATGATGATGACAAAGAGAGAAAGGACCGTTATTATCATGACAATGTTTGCAGAGCAACTCAAAAGCTTACGAACAGCCCGAAATTTATCTCAAGACCACCTCGCTGAACAGCTATACATTTCCCGACAAGCGATTTCAAAGTGGTAAAATGGGGATGCAGCACCAGATATGGACAACCTAATAAAACTAGCTGCTATTTTAGAAGTTAGTTTAGATGAGTTAGTACTAGGAAAAACTCCTGAAGTTAAAGTTGAAAGGATTGTGGAAACAAGAGAAAAATATCAAATGAATGCTTGGGAATTTTTGGCAGACTATTGGTGGCTGTTATTTCCAATAGGTGGTTTTTTATCTTGGTTACTACCAGAACTGCTGCCTAAGATTTTTGGATAAAGAAGCGCCGTTTAAGATGGCGTTTTTTCTTGATATTTTATGCTATAATAGTCATGATTGAAAAAAGATAAGGAAGTTACTAAGTTATGGCTTTAACAGCAGGTATTGTTGGTTTACCAAATGTCGGTAAGTCAACACTATTTAATGCAATTACAAAGGCTGGTGCAGAAGCAGCCAACTACCCGTTCGCAACTATCGATCCCAACGTCGGCATGGTCGAAGTTCCAGATGAGCGCTTAAACAAATTGACAGAATTAGTCAAACCTAAAAAAACTGTTCCAACCACCTTCGAATTCACTGACATTGCTGGTATCGTTAAAGGTGCCTCTCGTGGTGAAGGTTTGGGAAATAAATTCTTAGCCAATATCCGTGAAGTAGACGCTATCGTTCATGTTGTTCGTGCCTTTGATGATGAAAACGTTATGCGTGAACAAGGGCGTGAATCTGACTTTGTTGATCCAATCGCAGATATTGAAACCATCAATTTGGAGTTGATTCTGGCTGATTTGGAATCTATCAATAAACGTTATGCGCGTGTTGAGAAAATGGCTCGTACACAAAAAGACAAAGATTCTGTTGCTGAGTTTAACGTTCTTGAAAAAATCAAACCAGTCCTGGAAGACGGTAAATCAGCTCGTACCATTGAATTCACAGAAGAAGAACAAAAAGTAGTCAAAGGGCTCTTTCTTTTGACAACAAAACCTGTTCTTTATGTAGCAAACGTTGATGAAGATAAGGTCGCAGAGCCAGATGACATTGACTACGTCCAATCTATTCGTGATTTTGCAGCCACCGAAAATGCAGAAGTTGTTGTCATTTCAGCACGTGCCGAAGAAGAGATTTCTGAACTTGATGACGAAGACAAGCAAGAGTTCTTAGAAGCTATCGGACTTACGGAGTCAGGTGTTGATAAATTAACACGTGCAGCCTATCATTTATTGGGACTTGGAACTTACTTTACTGCTGGTGAAAAAGAGGTACGCGCTTGGACCTTTAAACGCGGCATTAAAGCCCCTCAGGCAGCTGGGATCATCCACTCAGACTTCGAAAAAGGCTTTATTCGTGCAGTGACGATGTCTTATGATGACTTGGTTCACTACGGTTCTGAAAAAGCGGTCAAAGAAGCAGGACGTTTACGTGAGGAAGGAAAAGAATACATTGTTCAAGATGGCGATGTAATGGAATTTCGTTTCAACGTTTAAAATTTCCAAAACACTCATCGGCTGGAAGTTACTTCCAGTCCTTTTGCATTTGCATTGGAGAATAGGATGACAAAATTAATTGTAGGATTGGGAAATCCAGGCTTAAAGTATGACAATACTAGACATAATGTTGGCTTTATGTCAGTTGACAAAATTGTAAAGGAAATTGACTTAACCTTTACAGAAGATAAAACCTTTAAGGCTTATGTAACTAGTGGTTTTATTAATGGTGAAAAAATTTATTTCATCAAACCAACCACTTTCATGAATAATAGTGGAATTGCTGTCAAAGCACTTTTGACCTATTACAATATTGCTATTGAAGACTTAATTGTTATTTATGATGATTTGGATATGGAAGTTGGGAAAATTCGCTTCCGTCAAAAAGGCTCTGCAGGTGGTCACAATGGTATTAAGTCTATTATTTCTCATATCGGAACACAAGAATTTGACCGCATCAAAATTGGGATTGGTCGTCCTCAGAAAGGCATGACCGTCATCAATCATGTTTTAGGAAAATTCTCAACTGATGAAAAGATAACTATTGACAATACCTTAAATAAAGTTGACAATGCTGTCAACTATTATTTAGAAAATGATGATTTTGAAGCAACGATGAGACGGTATAATGGATAAACTAGGATTAACAGATTTATTAGTAAAAAATAGAATTATTCAAAATTGGCTTGGACAAGTCGATTCAGGACGACAATTGATCATGGGCTTATCTGCTTCCAGTAAAGCCTTGGCCATTGCGACAGCCTTTCAAAAAAATCAAGGTAAGTTTGTTATTGTGACGTCAACGCAAACTGAAGCAGAAAATCTAATCAGTGACCTATCAGCCTTACTGGATGAGGAGTGTCTTTACAGCTTTTTTGCAGATGATGTGGCGGCGGCTGAATTTATTTTTTCGTCATTTGATCGTACCCTGTCTCGTTTAGAGAGTTTAAATTTTTTACAAGATCAAAATGCCACAGGTATTTTGGTGACATCTATCATTGGTATTAAAATACTATTACCCAACCCCGAAGTTTATCAAAAAGCTCAGCTTACTTTGTCAATGGGACTTGACAAAGAAGTTGACGATGTTGTCAATAAGCTTTCTCAAATAGGCTATGAACGGGTTAGTCAAGTACTCAATCCAGGAGAATATAGTCGTAGAGGTGATATTCTGGATATTTATGAAGTGACTGAGAGGTATCCCTTTAGAATTGAGTTCTTTGGTGATGAGATTGACGGTATTCGTACCTTTGACAGTGAGACTCAGAAATCTTTAGACAGTCTTGAAAAGATAACAATCTCACCAGCAACAGACCTTATTTTGGAAAAAAGTGATTTTGATAGAGCAATATTCAAATTAGAAGAAGAAATTGAAAAAAGTATCAATGAAGACTTGACTGTCTACCTAACAGATATTTTATCTGTTACAAAAGAAAATTATCGTCATAAGGATATTCGACGCTTTTTAAGTTTCTTTTATGATAACCATTATAGTCTCTTTGATTACTTTACTAGAGATACGGTCCTTTTTATTGACGACTTTCAGAAATTGATGGATCGTCATGCTCGTTTTGAATTAGAAGTTGCTAATCTTATGACAGATGATTTACAGCATCGTAAAGCAGTATCAAACCAAGTTTACTTTGCTGATCCCTATCAGATGCTTAGACAATATCAACCAGCGACTTTCTTCTCCAATTTCCATAAAGGATTAGGAAATATTAAATTTGATGCCCTGCATAACATGACTCAATATCCCATGCAGGAATTCTTTAATCAGTTTCCTCTTTTAGTCGATGAAATTCATCGTTATCAGAAGCAGAAGGCAACAATCTTAGTTCAAGCCGATTCACAAAAGTCTTTGAACAGTTTACAAGAGACCCTAAAAGAATATAAGTTAGAGCTACTCATCTCAGATAGTCAGCAAATTATCCCTCATCAAGCTCAGTTTATCATTGGTCATTTATCAACCGGATTTTACTTGGCTGATGAAAAATTGGTGCTAATTACTGAACGCGAAATTTTTCATAAGAAAATCAAACGTCGAGCCCGTCGTTCCAATATTTCTAATGCAGAACGTCTTAAAGATTACAATGAACTGACAAAAGGAGATTATGTCGTTCATCAGGTACATGGTATTGGTAAATTTCTTGGTATTGAAACCCTGGAAATTAAGGGAATTCACCGTGACTATCTAACCATTCAATACCAAAATTCAGATCGCATTTCGCTCCCAATTGAGCAAATTGAAAGTTTATCAAAATATGTCTCGGCTGATGGCAAAGAGCCTAAAATTAACAAACTCAATGATGGACGTTTTCAAAAAACAAAGCAAAAAGTTGCCAGACAAGTTGAGGATATTGCTGATGATTTGTTAAAACTTTATGCTGAGCGTAGTCAGCTCAAAGGTTTTGCTTTTTCTCCAGATGACGATAATCAAAAGGAGTTTGATGACGATTTTGCCTATGTTGAGACAGAAGATCAACTTAGATCAATTGCTGAAATTAAAAAAGACATGGAAGCTGAAAAGCCTATGGATCGTCTTCTAGTTGGCGATGTTGGTTTTGGCAAAACAGAGGTCGCTATGCGAGCAGCCTTCAAAGCAGTCAACGATGGTAAGCAAGTAGCTATTTTAGTACCAACGACAGTCTTGGCACATCAACATTATGTCAACTTTAAAGAACGATTTGACAACCAAGCTGTCAAGATTGAAGAACTCAGTCGATTTAAAAGTAAGAAGGAACAGACCCTTATTTTAGAAGAATTATCTAAAGGACAAGTGGATATTATTATTGGGACACATCGTCTTCTTTCCAAGGATGTCAATTTCTCGGATTTGGGTTTGATTGTTATTGATGAAGAACAACGGTTCGGTGTCAAGCATAAGGAAACTTTGAAAGAATTGAAAACTAAGGTTGATGTCTTGACATTGACAGCGACGCCAATTCCTCGAACGCTTCATATGTCAATGCTTGGTATTCGAGATTTGTCAGTCATTGAAACCCCTCCAACGAATCGTTACCCTGTTCAAACCTATGTGATGGAAACTAATCTTGGAATGGTTAGAGAAGCTATTTTACGAGAATTAGATCGTGGTGGACAAGTTTTCTATGTTTACAATAAAGTTGACACGATTGAACAAAAAGTATCTGAATTACAAGAGATAGTTCCAGAAGCTAGTATTGGATTTGTTCATGGCCAGATGAGTGAAATTCAACTGGAAAATACTCTTTTAGACTTCATTGCTGGCGTTTACGATGTCTTGGTAGCAACAACTATTATAGAAACAGGTGTTGATATTTCTAACGTTAACACCCTATTTATAGAAAATGCAGACCACATGGGATTGTCAACCTTGTATCAACTTCGTGGGCGTGTTGGCCGTTCTAACCGGATTGCTTATGCCTATCTCATGTATCGACCTGATAAGGTTCTGACTGAGGTGTCAGAAAAACGTTTGGATGCTATTAAAGGATTTACAGAACTGGGGTCTGGTTTTAAAATTGCCATGCGTGATTTGTCTATTCGTGGAGCTGGTAATATCTTAGGCGCATCACAAAGTGGTTTCATTGATTCCGTTGGTTTTGAAATGTATTCCCAACTTTTAGAGGATGCTATTTTGAAGAAACAAGGGAAATCACAGGTCCGTCAGAAAGGCAATGCTGAGCTTAATTTACAAATTGATGCTTATCTCCCAACAGACTACATTTCAGATGAACGGCAAAAAATTGAAATTTATAAACGTATTCGTGAAATGGATTCACGCGCTGCCTATGAGGAACTTCAAGATGAATTGATTGACCGATTTGGAGAATATCCTGATCAAGTAGCCTATCTCCTTGAAATAGGGCTTGTCAAAACCTACCTTGACAGTGTCTTTACAGAATTAGTTGATCGTAAGGATAATCAGTTGATTGTTCGCTTTGAAAAAGTTACTCAAACCTTGTTTTTAACTCAAGATTACTTTGAAGCCCTTTCGAAAACCAATCTCAAGGCTCGTATTAGCGAGCATCAAGGAAAAATCGAAGTGATTTTCGATATCCGAAATAAAAAAGACTACGAGATTTTAGAAGAATTGATCCAGTTTGGGCAAGGATTTGCTGACATTAAAGAACGGAAAATGGAAAAGAAATAATCAGGCCCCCTTGTCAAAGCCTTTTGACATAAAAATACCTTCATGACAAAGAACTTGTATGGTAAACTAAGCTCGAGTTAATTAGACTAAAGTTATCAAGGAGGTCGAAATGAAGTTTCATAATCGCTTAGTTGATTTGAGAAAGGAAAAGGGATTGTCTCAGGAAGAATTGGCGGAGAAACTCTATGTTTCACGTCAAACCATTTCCAACTGGGAAAGAGGTAGAACTTATCCTGATATCAACTCACTATTATTGATAGCAACATTTTTCGATGTCTCTTTAGATAATCTAATTAAAGGAGATGTGGACATTATGAAACATCAGGTTGACCAATCACAGTTCAAGAAGTGGCTTATTGTTGGAGGCATTTCTTGGTTTCTATTTTCAGTTGTTGTTCCGACACGATATTTATTTTCGATGAGTGTAGTTGCTCCTATTTTATGGCTATTAGCCTGTCCAATGATTTACTCAGCTTTTCAGATTTTTTATATCATGAAAAACCGTCAATTACAGACTTATGCTGATATCTTGAATTTTTTAGATCCTAAGAAAAATGCTAAAACAAGTCTTTCTAGTGAACTGTGGTTTAGTATTAGTTTTCTAGCTGCTATTTTCCTGATTTTCTTTGCAGGGACTGTATGTTCAGCTTTAATATTCTGGTAAGAGAGTTCAGAACTCTCTTTTTATTTTGATGGCATGTAACATAAGCTCTGCCATTTTCACAAAAAAATGATAAAATGTAAGAGACAGTCTCAAAAGGAGAAGAGTATGCGTTTAGACAAATATTTAAAAGTATCACGAATTATCAAACGTCGTCCTGTGGCTAAAGAAGTTGCAGATAAAGGACGTATCAAAGTTAACGGTGTTTTAGCAAAATCCTCTACAGATTTAAAATTAAATGATGAAGTAGAAGTTCGTTTTGGAAATAAACTCTTAACCGTTAGGGTATTAGAAATGAAAGACAGCACTAAAAAAGAAGATGCTGAAAAAATGTACGAAATCATTAGCGAAAAGCGAGTAGAAGCCAATGAAGAAACCTAACGTTGTTCAGTTGAATAATGATTATATCAAAGATGAAAAGCTCAAACGGCGTTATGAAGTCGAGGAACATGCTAAGCGTCATCGATTTATGGGTGGATTACTGTTGATTGTAATGCTCCTTTTCATATTACCAACTTATAATCTCATCAGCAGTTATCATAAGTTGCAAGAAAAGAAGGCTCGTGTCATCCAGCTGAAAAAAGATTACCAATCTGTTTCTAAGGAAGTCAAAGATAAAAAGGAATTAGCAGATAGTTTGAAAGATAATGATTTTGCTGCCAAATACGCTCGAGCAAAATATTACTACTCTAAGGATGGGGAGATGATTTTCCCTGTTCCAGATTTATTACCAAAATAATGGAAAATTTAATTGAAACGATAGAAAAATTCTTACAGTACTCTGATGAAAAATTAGAAGAACTCTCAGAAAAAAATAATGCCTTAAGACGAGAAGAAAGTGAGGAAGAGAAAGACTAAATGAAGAAAATAGTCCTCTTTATGCTACTTCCTTTTTTCTTTAAAACTCTTCCAGTCATTAGTACCGAGGTTGATTTCAGTTTGACTGATGCACAGAGGTATCGGTTGTCACAGACAGCAACTTCACCTACAACTAGCCTACAAATCCCGAAAAATCCAGTTTTAAAAGTATCTGTTCCAGTTTATAAAGATGCGGATTTAAAAACGCCTGCAAAAACGTTATCATCAGATGATCCTTTAATGATTCAATCTGTTGAAGTAAATCAATTTGGTTTACCTGTTTTTCATTTGGCTGATCAGACTTATATGTTAGCTGATGAAACGCTTTATTATCAAGATGTTATATTAGAGCAGACACCATTATCAGAAACCTATTGGACACGAAAGATTGATAAGATTTATGATAGTCCTTTCGTCAAGGGGAGTAAAGAAGTTTCCCAGAAACCAAAAGACTACACGCAGGTCAAGGTAACTGCAGTAGCTACAACACATAGTGGAACTTATTATCAGTTAGATCAATATGGTTGGGTTGAAGGACATCTAATTTCTAATCAAGATACCAGAATGGAGAAAGTCCAAGATGTCTTGACAAGAAAATACCAAAAAGCTGATTATGGTATTAGCGTTAAACAATTGGAAACTAGACAAGTTGCTGGCATTAATGCTGAAAAGATAATGTATGCAGCAAGTTTGGCTAAACTCCCTGTTTTATACTATATACAAGAGGCAATCAATCAAGGAAAAATTAGTACGGATACGAAGTTCAAATACATTTCTAAAGTTAACGATTTTTATGGTGCTTACGATCCTAGTGGAAGTGGCAGTCTTCCTAAAAAGGCAGATAATAAAGAATATACTGTTGCTGATTTAATGAAGAAAGTAGCCCAGCAGTCGGACAATGTTGCCAGTAATATGCTAGCTTACTATGTTACAGATCAATTTGGAACAGATTTTCAAAACCAGATGAAGACAATTTCAGGAAGAACTTGGGATATGAAAAAACGCGACGTTTCACCAGAAACCATCAATACAGTGTTAGAAGCTATCTATCATCAAAATGGTTTTGTTCTTGACTATTTATCGAAGACAGATTTTGATGACAAGCGTATCTCAAAAAATATTTCAGATAAAGTTTCTCATAAAATTGGAGACGCCTACGATTACAAACATGACGCTGCTATTATTTATACAAAGTCGCCATTTATCCTAACCATAATGACGAATAAAGCGGATTATGATGATATAACAGCTATTGCAGATGATATTTATGAGATTTTAAAATGATTAAACCAACTGATTTTTTAAGACATGTTCAAAAAAAGCAATTTTTTGCCTCCCATCAAAAGGTGCTTATAGCCGTTTCAGGTGGAGTAGATTCGATGAATCTGCTGCACTTTTTATATATTTCACGTGAAACACTTAACATCGATATTGGCATAGCTCATGTGAATCATCATCAAAGAGAAGCCTCTAAAATGGAAGAAGCTTATCTCAAAGATTGGACTGATAATCATAATATTCCCTTTTATTTAGGGCATTTCCAAGGAAAATTCACTGAGAAAAAAGCGCGTGATTTTCGCTATAACTTTTTTAAAGACATCATGCAAAGGGACGGTTACACTGCTTTAGTAACTGCCCATCATGCAGATGATCAAATTGAGACGATTTTCATGCGACTAATCCGCGGAAGCAAACTCCGATACCAAACAGGAATAAGAGAAAAACAAGCCTTTGCTAACGGAGAGCTAATTAGACCTCTCCTACCCTTTTCTAAAAATGATTTTCCAGATATTTTTCATTTTGAAGATTCAAGTAACCAAGAAAATGACTATTTGAGAAATCGCATTAGAAATCATTATTTACCGGAACTAAGGCAAGAAAATCCTAATCTTAACCAAGCTATATTAAGACATGGTCAGGATATGTCTTTGCTAATAGGGGCTTTACAAGATTTAACAAAAGATATTGATAAGCAAGATTGTTTAGTTTTTAGACAACAAACACCTGCTGTTCAGCGTTTTTTATTGGAGGAGTATCTGTCTAATTTCTCTGATTTACAAATGGGACAATCACAATTTGAACAATTATTGTCTAATTTGAATAGTTCTAAGAGTTATGATTTTCCTTTAAAAAATCACTATCATTTCAAAAAAAGTAATGAACGTTATAGCATTTATAAAATCAGTCCAGAGACGGATAGTCAGTTACAAGAAGTTTTGTTAGAATATGGCTCATTGGTCACTTTAGAAAATTATTCTTTCTCTTATAGTGAGGGGCACGAAAGCTATTTAGAATTTATCCCGCTACCCTCTAAAAATCCAGTCATTCTGAGACATCGGAAACCAGGTGATAGAATTCTGGTAAAAAATATTTCTAAAAAGTTGAGACGATTCTTTATCGATGAGAAAATAAATGAAGAAGATAGACGAAGAACAATCATCGTTGAACAAGATAATCATATTGTGGCAGTGATATGTCAGGGAAAAACATATTTGAGTAATCCTTATTATCATGATATAATGAAGGGCAGATTATATATTCAAAAAATGTAGAATGGTGAACAGCTATGTTAGAACAAGATATAAAAAAAGTTCTTTATTCAGAAGAAGAAATTATAGCCAAGTCAAAAGAACTTGGTGCGCAACTAACAAAAGATTACGCAGGGAAAAATCCTTTACTTGTCGGTGTTTTAAAGGGCGCAGTTCCTTTTATGGCAGAACTCATTAAGCACATAGATACGCATGTTGAAGTTGATTTTATGGTGGTTTCTAGCTACCATGGTGGGACGACATCTAGTGGTGAAGTCAAAATCCTTAAAGATGTAGACACAAATATTGAAGGGCGCGATGTTGTTTTCGTAGAAGATATCATTGACACTGGTCGTACGCTTCTTTATTTGCGAGATATGTTTAAGTACCGCAAGGCTAACTCTGTTAAAATTGCGACACTATTTGATAAACCCGAAGGTCGTGTTGTCGACATCGATGCGGATTATGTTTGCTACAATATTCCAAATGAATTCATCGTTGGTTTTGGTTTAGATTATAATGAAAATTATCGTAATCTCCCATACGTAGGTGTTCTAAAAGAAGAAATCTACACAAAATAAAAAATTAGAAGGTCACTCCGTTTAATGAATAATAAAAACAATAACGGTTTTGTGAAAAATTCTCTATTATATATATTGATCATCGTCTCTGTGGTAACAGCATTTCAATATTATTTTAGTGGAAGCAATTCACAAAGCCAGCGCATCAGCTACAGTAATTTAGTTAAGCAACTAAAAAAAGGTGATATTAAAACTGTTACCTACCAGCCTAGTGGTACTGTTTTAGAAGTAACTGGACAATATAAAAAAGCTAAAAAAGCAGAAACCTCCACAGACTTAGCTTTTTTAGGCGATTCTAAACGAGAAGTCAAAAGTTTTACAAGTACGATTTTGTATAGTGACTCTACTTTAAATACACTTCAAAAAGCAGCGGATGATGCAGACGTTAACATCAAAGTAAAACAAGAAAGTTCTAGTGGAACTTGGATTTCTATTATTATGAGCTTTTTACCGCTGGTCGTCATGATTGCTTTCTTTAGCATGATGATGAATCAAGGTGGCGGTGGAGCACGAGGAGCGATGAGTTTTGGTAAGAATAAAGCCAAAACTCAGAGTGAAGGCAATGTAAAAGTTCGCTTCTCAGATGTTGCCGGTGCAGAAGAAGAGAAACAAGAACTTGTAGAAGTTGTTGATTTCCTGAAAAATCCTAAAAAATATAAAGCTCTTGGAGCGCGTATTCCTTCAGGTGTCTTACTAGAGGGTCCTCCAGGTACTGGTAAAACTCTTCTTGCTAAAGCCGTCGCAGGTGAAGCAGGTGTTCCGTTCTTTAGCATTTCAGGATCTGATTTTGTTGAAATGTTCGTTGGTGTCGGTGCAAGCCGTGTTCGTTCACTTTTCGAAGATGCCAAAAAAGCTGAACGAGCAATTATCTTTATTGATGAGATTGATGCGGTTGGTCGTCGTCGTGGAGCCGGAATGGGCGGAGGAAACGATGAACGTGAACAAACACTCAACCAATTACTTATTGAGATGGATGGTTTCGAAGGCAATGAAAGTATCATCGTCATCGCTGCAACCAACCGTAGTGATGTGCTTGATCCTGCTCTTCTACGTCCGGGACGCTTTGACCGAAAGGTTCTCGTAGGACAACCAGATGTTAAAGGACGAGAGGCAATTTTACGTGTTCACGCTAAAAATAAACCATTAGCAGAAGATGTTGATTTGAAAGTTGTTGCTCAACAAACGCCAGGATTTGTCGGTGCAGATTTAGAAAATGTTCTTAATGAAGCTGCCCTTGTTGCTGCTCGACGGGATAAAAAAGTCATTGATGCTTCTGATATTGATGAAGCTGAGGACCGTGTTATTGCTGGGCCATCTAAGAAAGATAAGTCAGTATCACAACGCGATCGTGAATTAGTAGCATTCCATGAAGCAGGACATACAATCGTTGGTTTAGTGCTTTCAAATGCTCGAGTAGTACATAAAGTAACCATTGTGCCGCGTGGACGTGCAGGCGGATATATGATAGCACTTCCTAAAGAAGACCAAATGCTCCTATCTAAAGATGATATGAAAGAGCAACTAGCGGGCTTAATGGGTGGACGTGTAGCAGAAGAAATTATTTTCAACGTTCAAACAACAGGTGCTTCAAATGACTTTGAACAAGCAAGTCAAATGGCTCGTGCTATGGTAACAGAATATGGAATGAGTGACAAACTTGGCCCTGTCCAATATGAAGGTAACCATTCGATGATGGCAGGACAATTGTCTCCAGAAAAATCATATTCGCCAGAAACAGCTCAAATGATTGATGATGAAGTTCGTGAACTACTTAATGATGCACGTAATAAAGCAGCTGATATCATTAATGAAAATCGGGAAACTCATAAATTGATTGCAGAAGCTCTTCTTAAGTATGAAACGTTGGATGCTGCTCAAATTAAATCAATCTACGAAACAGGTAAAATGCCTGAAGAAGCAGACGATGATAAAGAAGCACATGCTTTATCATACGATGAAATCAAAGAAAAAATGACAGAAGAATAGGAAGTAATACCTAGTCCTAAAACTTATGGGTAAAAAAGTATTTCTTAATATCTGTTAGTTGCAATTATCAAAAGACGACCCGAAGTAGGTCGTTTTTTTGAGGGCTCTTTTCTACCATTAGTCAAGTTTGTCGCAAGCGCTCCATAATGAGTTATCTAGTAATTCTCTCAACCATCCAGTATACTGTTAGTAGAAAATGAAACTGGAGGCTATTTTGATGACACAACCCATTGTTCTCTTGGAAACGTTATAATCTCGCCGCTTTAATCAGAAAAAACAAAATGATATTCAAATGAAGGTATGCCTTAGCAAACTTAAACTCAGCTTATGTCAACCCCTTGATAAAGACATTGGATAGGTTACACTAAACTAGACAGAATTTATAAAGTGTTCTACACTGATGATCTATAGGAGAAAAGATATGTCTAGAAAAAACGTCGTCATTTCACAGATGACTTTAAGCAACAAATTGTTGATCTTCACCGTTCAGGTATGAAATGAAGTGAGCTTATCAAAGAATATGAGTTAGCCCCTTCCTCTTTGATAAGTTGCTCAGACAACCCAAAACAACTGGGTCCTTCAAATCGGTTGATAATCTAACAGAGGAACAACGAGAGCTAATAACCCTTAGAAAGTACAATAAAGAATTCAAAATGCAGCTAGACATCCTAAAGCAAGCGGCAGTGATTATGGCACAAAAAGGCAAATAATCACTGCTAACAAGGATAAATACAACGTTTCAGCCATGTGTTGCTGGTTGAACATTTCTCGATCCAGCTATTATAACAAAATGAAACAAAATCAGTACGTTTATGATATAATATTATCATGGCTTATTCACTAGATTTTCGTAAAAAAGTTCTCACCTATTGTGACAAAATAGGGACTATTTCTGAAGCAGCTGAGGTTTTCCAAATCTCACGCAATACCATTTATGGATGGTTAAAACTCAAAAATGAAACAGGTTCCCTTCATCATCAGGTGAAAGGAACTAAACCAAGAAAAGTTGATAGAGATAGACTAAAAACCTATCTTGAAGCTCATCCCGATGCTTATTTGACTGAAATAGCTTCTGAATTTGATTGTCATCCAACCGCTATTCACTATGCCCTCAAAGCTATGGGATATACTCGAAAAAAAGAACTGTACCTATTACGAGCAAGACCCTGAAAAAGTGAGACTGTTTCTTAAAGATTTCAACACCTTCAGTCATTTAACGCCTGTTTATATTGATGAAACTGGATTTAATAGCTATTTTTACCGAGAGTATGGTCGTTCATTGAGAGGTCAATTGATATCAGGTAGAGTATGTGGAAGAAGATATCATCGCATATCTTTAGTTGCGGGTTTAAAAAAACACGAAAAAACTATTGACAAGTTCAATGCAAATATAGTAATATATAAAAGTTCTCAAATCACCCCATAGTTGTCATGAGACTTTTGAAAAAAAGTTGAAAAAAAGTTATTGACAAAGTTCGGGAGGTTTGATAAAATAAAGAAGTTGTCTCTTACGGAGGCGATAAGACCTTTGAAAACTGGATAAAGAAACCAAACGTGCGGGTTACATTAAGTAACCTGTCAATAAAAGAAGAAAAAGTCAGATGATATCTGACTGAGTACAGTTCAAATGAGAGTTTGATCCTGGCTCAGGACGAACGCTGGCGGCGTGCCTAATACATGCAAGTGGAACGCATTTATAACAACCGTAGCTTGCTACACTTGATATAAATGAGTCGCGAA